>NZ_JABWMS020000015.1:0-90426 GCF_013369155.2 Escherichia sp. 94.0001
AAATAATATTAAGCAACAATAAATTCAACGCGCTTTTTGGATATTAAACCGTGCCCATGCTGGCAGAAATAATCTACTGCACCACAAGCTTTTAACACCTGTAATGGCTGATGGCAGTCAGGACAAAGCGCCTGAATGGTGAAATCTTTGGCACAAGTTGCACAGTGGGCAGTTTCACCGTTGCGTTCGAGAGGGTTATGGCAGGTTGGGCAGTTGAGTTCCATAAATACTCCTCGCCTGTTGTTCAGTTTCCCTCTCCGTTTGGAAAGGGAAACCAGATAAGTGATTACTTACTTTTCTTAATATGCTTCATCAAACGCTTACGCTTGCGCATCTGGGTCGGCGTCAGGGTGTTACGCTTGTTCGCATATGGGTTTTCCCCTTCTTTGAACTGAATACGAATCGGCGTACCCATCACGTCCAGAGACTTGCGGAAGTAATTCATCAAGTAGCGTTTGTACGAATCAGGCAGGTCTTTCACTTGGTTGCCGTGAATCACCACAATCGGCGGATTGTAACCACCGGCGTGGGCATATTTCAGCTTCACACGACGCCCGCGAACCAGCGGCGGCTGGTGATCTTCAACCGCCATGGTCATGATACGCGTCAGCATAGATGTCCCCACACGACGGGTGGAGCTGTCATACGCTTCACGTACTGACTCAAACAGGTTACCAACGCCGCTGCCGTGTAATGCAGAGATAAAATGCACACGGGCGAAGTCGATAAAGCCCAGACGGAAGTCCAGCGTCTCTTTTACTTGCTCTTTCACTTCCTGGCTCAGGCCGTCCCACTTGTTCACTACAATGACAAGTGAGCGCCCACTATTGAGAATAAAGCCCAGCAGGGAGAGATCCTGATCGGAAATACCTTCGCGAGCATCAATCACCAACATCACCACGTTGGCATCTTCAATCGCCTGCAATGTTTTGATTACGGAGAATTTCTCTACCGCATCGGTGATTTTGCCGCGTTTACGTACGCCCGCAGTGTCAATGAGTACATACTCACGCCCATCGCGTTCCATTGGAATGTAGATACTGTCACGCGTAGTGCCCGGCATGTCGTAAACTACGACGCGTTCTTCGCCAAGGATACGGTTAGTGAGTGTAGACTTACCGACGTTAGGACGACCCACTATCGCCAGTTTGATTGGCAGACTTTGCGGGTCAAAGTCGTCTTCCTCTTCTTCTTCGCCGTTCTCTTCCGCTTCAAATTGCGCCCAGTACTCAGCGTCTTCATCCACTTCTTCTTGTGGTGCGATATCTTCCATCCACGGCAACAGCACGTGCTCCAGCAGACTTAATACGCCACGACCGTGAGACGCGGCGATAGGATAGATTTCACCTAAACCGAGCGAATAAAAATCAACAACGGCCTGATCCGGATCCAGACCATCGGTTTTGTTTGCCACCAGGAAGGTCGGTTTTTCGCGGGAGCGCAGATGTTTAGCAATCGCTTCATCCGCAGGCATCAGGCCCGCGCGCGCATCCACCATAAACAGTACGACGTCCGCTTCTTCAATCGCCAGCAGCGACTGTTCCGCCATGCGGGTTTCTACACCGTCTTCTGTTCCGTCAATCCCGCCAGTATCAATACAGATAAACTCACGGCCTTCAATTTCCGCACGACCGTACTTACGGTCACGAGTCAGACCCGGGAAATCCGCAACCAGCGCATCTCGGGTGCGAGTTAGACGGTTAAATAACGTGGATTTTCCTACGTTAGGGCGCCCGACAAGCGCGACCACAGGTACCATGTTTAAAGCCTCATTTTTATAAATCATCAGACAACGCACGCTATATTCGTGTCGTTGTTAAAAACAGGAAAACGGCCCCTGTCCAGGAGCCGTTTTCAAAGTGAACGACAGAGACGATTAACGTGTAATAGAGTACACAGTCCCGTCTTTTGCCTGGATCAGCAGTTTGCCGTCAGCGGCAACCGGTTCAGTCTGGAAACCGGAACTATCAACTTTTTGCTGGGCAACGAAACGACCATCTTCGACGTTGATCCAGTGCAGATAACCTTCACTGTCACCTACCACCAGGTTGCCATTATACAGCACCGGAGAAGTCAACAGGCGATGCAGCAGATCGCTTTGTGTCCACAGCGTAACGCCGCCATCAATGGTCAACGCCATCACCCGGTCATTTTGATCGACCAGATAGATGCGGTTGCCGTCGACGATGAAATCATTCACCGAACCCAGTTCGCGCTTCCACATAATCTGACCGCTGCGCAGATCAAGCGCCGTCAGGTTACCATTATAGGCCAGCGCGAAAACAACGCCGTTAACAATGACGGGAGTCGTGTCAACATCGCTCAGGCGGTCAATTTCGGTAGAACCGGTCGCCTGGGAAATACGCTGCTGCCAAATCATCTGGCCCTGTTCCATTAGCACTGCGCTGACGCGACCATTATCGCCACCCACGACGGCCGCACCAAAAGCCGTTGCTGGCGCAGACTCGCCACGCAAAGAGAGTGAAGGCATATCGAGGTTAACTGTCCATTTGACAGCGCCGTCAGCTTCGTTCAGGGCTTGCAACTGACCATTACTGGTGTGGATTAACACCAGACCGTCGCTGACCACCGGGCGAGAAAGCGCTTCACCCGCGACTTTAGTCTGCCATGCCACAGTACCATCACTGGTATTCAGCGCGTAAACCTGCGCCTTTTCGCTACCAATGTAGACATGTCCGCCAGACACGGTCACGCCGCCAGAAAGTAATGCAGGCTCT
Source organism: Escherichia sp. 94.0001 (assembly GCF_013369155.2). Classification (NCBI taxonomy): domain Bacteria; kingdom Pseudomonadati; phylum Pseudomonadota; class Gammaproteobacteria; order Enterobacterales; family Enterobacteriaceae; genus Escherichia; species Escherichia sp. 94.0001. The sequence continues at coordinate 2,739 of NZ_JABWMS020000015.1, forward strand.
TTAGAGAACCAGCCATCTTTCTCGGCCAGACTGACAGACCAGATTTCTTTGCCATCATCCGCATTCAGCGCTTTTACTAAACCAGCGCGGTCTGCTGCATAGACAACGTTGTCCGCCAGTGCCGGATGAAGATTGGAATAGAAGTTGCCAATGCCGCTACCCACGGAAGTGCTCCACGCCGTGGTCGGCGTAAACTGGTTTTCAACGGTCGGCAATGGGGACATCTTTACCACATCTTCTTCGCTGTTAAACAGCGAACAGCCGCTTAAAAGGGTAACGGAAAGCAGTCCTGGCAGCAGTAATTTACGCAATTGCATCGGGTCCCTCTCAGATGGACAAATTATTAATTTTCATCTGCATCATTTCGCTCAGTGCCGGGGTAACATCGCTTTTCACGCCAGCTTCCCATGCACTACGCGCACCTTGCTTATCACCTTTGCTCAGCAATGCTTCGCCACGCAGGTCGGCAACAATGGCAGCCCACCCTTCACCTTTGATGGTATCGAGGGTTTTCAGCGCGGCATCAGCCTGCTTGAGCTGTACCTGAACGCGGGCAAGACGCAGATTTATCACGGCTTTGAGATTTTCATCGCTCGTGTCCGCCAATCCCTGTTGTAACTGGGTGGCAGCTTTCTCTAGTTCATTTTTGTCAACAAATTGCTGCGCAAGTTCCAAAGAAGCCAGCGCACCATAGGTATTTTTATTTTCAGCAGCAAATTTTTCCGCCGCCGGGATGCTATCCGGTTTGCCTTCGCTCACTGCGGTAACCGCATTTTGATAGGCAAGAGAAGCGGAGCGTGTAGAATCAACCTGATGGCTGTTCCAGTAGCGCCAGCCAATCAATGCGCCAACGCCCAAAATCACCCCAACAGCCAGTGCTTTGCCATTTTCAGCAAAAAAGCGTTTAACCGCTTCAACCTGGTCGTTTTCGTTCTCGTAAATTTCCACGCTGTCCTTCTCCTTCCTTAACCCAGTAACGTGCGCAAATGCGCGGCTACGCTATCCTGCGCAACTGCCGTTTGCTCACCAGAGCGCAAATCCTTCACTACTGCTGTGCCGTTAGCCACTTCAGACTCACCCAGCACCACAGCAACGCGGGCGCCCCATTTATCAGCACGGGCAAACTGCTTCTTAAAGTTGCCGCCGCCGTGGTTGGTCATCAGTTTCACGCCCGGTAATTCATCACGCAGACGCTCTGCTAATGCCATAGCCGCAGATTGTGTGTCAGCACCTGAAGCCACCAGATATATATCGACAACAGGATCGGCTTTAAATTCCGGATTAACGGCCTGAACTAACAATACAAGACGTTCGAGGCCCATCGCGAAACCGACTGCCGGTGTTGCACGACCACCCAGTTGTTCCACCAGACCGTCATAACGACCGCCTGCGCACACGGTGCCCTGGGAACCGAGGCTGTTAGTCACCCACTCAAAAACAGTACGGTTATAGTAGTCCAGACCACGCACCAGACGCTGGTTTACGGTGTAAGCGATACCCGAGCTCTCCAGCAGTTTGCACAGACCAGCAAAGTGCTCACGAGATTCCTCGTCAAGATAGTCACCTAATGCTGGGGCGTCGTTGAGAAGGGCCTGCACTTCCGGATTTTTGGAATCCAGCACGCGCAGCGGGTTAGTGTACATGCGGCGTTTGCAGTCTTCGTCCAGCTTTTCTTTATGCTGCTCAAGGAATGCAACCAGCGCATCGCGATAATTGGCGCGTGCTTCCAGCGAACCGATAGAGTTCAGCTCAAGAGTTACGTGTTCAGAGATACCCAGCGCACGCCACCAGCGGGCGGTGAGCATAATCAGTTCAGCGTCGATATCAGGACCTTGTAGACCGAAAACTTCGCAGCCCAACTGGTGGAACTGACGATAACGCCCTTTCTGCGGACGCTCGTGACGGAACATCGGCCCGATATACCACAGACGCTGTTCCTGATTGTACAGAAGACCATGCTCGATGCCGGCGCGTACACAGCCCGCCGTCCCTTCAGGGCGCAGGGTCAGGCTGTCGCCATTGCGATCCTCAAAGGTGTACATCTCTTTTTCAACCACGTCGGTGACTTCACCAATCGCACGTTTGAATAGCGGGGTCTGCTCTACAATCGGCAAGCGGATTTCACTGTAACCGTAGCTGCCGAGCACGTTTTTCAGTGTGCCTTCAATGCGCTGCCAGATGGCCGTTTCGCCAGGCAGGTAATCGTTCATGCCGCGAATGGCTTGAATGTTTTTTGCCACGTTTATTCTCTTTCTGAATATAAAAATGAACCCTCAACGCGCCCCTCAATATTTCGGGAGCCATGCGGGTTCAATCATACACGGGAAGCGAGGCGCTTCCCATCACGTTATTATTTTTCAACCTGCTGAACGTCAATTCGACGCGCTTCATCCAGTTGGCTGGCTTTCGCACGAATGCGCGCTTCCAGCTGGTCGATCATATCGTTGTTGTCCAGACGGTCTTTGCGCACGCCATCTTCATAGAGGCCGCTTTTCTTGTTGCCGCCGGTGACGCCGAGTGTAGAAACCAGCGCCTCACCTGGTCCATTCACCACGCAGCCGATAATCGAAACGTCCATCGGGGTGATGATATCTTCCAGGCGTTGCTCCAGGGCGTTAACCGTACCGATAACGTCAAACTCCTGACGCGAACAGGTCGGGCAGGCGATGAAGTTGATCCCGCGCGAACGGATACGCAGCGATTTCAAAATATCGAAACCGACTTTGATCTCTTCGACCGGATCGGCCGCCAGCGATACGCGCAGCGTGTCGCCGATGCCTTCAGACAGCAGCAGGCCTAAACCAATGGCAGATTTTACTGCCCCACTACGTGCGCCACCCGCTTCGGTGATCCCAAGATGCAGCGGTTGATCGATCTGTTTTGCAAGCAAACGATAAGACTCAACAGCGAGGAAGACGTCAGACGCTTTCACGCTGACTTTGAACTGATCGAAGTTCAGGCGATCGAGATGATCAACATGACGCATGGCAGATTCCAGCAACGCCTGCGGCGTCGGTTCGCCATACTTTTCTTGCAGATCTTTTTCCAGCGATCCAGCGTTAACGCCAATACGGATCGGAATGTTTTTATCGCGCGCACAGTCAACCACCATGCGGATGCGTTCTTCATTGCCGATATTGCCAGGGTTAATACGCAGACAATCGACGCCGTATTCCGCTACTTTCAGCGCAATGCGATAGTCGAAGTGGATGTCAGCCACCAGCGGCACGTTAACCTGTTGTTTGATGAGCTTGAACGCTTCTGCCGCGTCCATCGTCGGTACGGAGACACGGACGATATCAGCGCCAACACGTTCCAGCGCCTTAATTTGATTGACCGTAGCTTCGACGTCTGTCGTACGCGTATTGGTCATGGACTGTACGGCGATGGGGGCACCATCGCCAATCGGCACATTCCCAACGTAAATACGTGTTGATTTTCTACGTTGAATTGGAGCCTGGTTATGCATGAAAAATCTCCCGCGTTACCCGTCTGTTACTGCGCCGGTGATTGTTCGGCATTTAGGGTCAGACGCGCAACCTGGTTAGTTCTGATAAAACGACTCAGATCGACAGGTTTCCCTTGATACTGGATCTGTACTGCGGCTGGCGCACCAATTTTCAGTTTGTACGGAGCCTGGCCGGTTAAGTTCAAATTACCGTCTTTACGCTGCATACCGCTAAACAGTTTTTTACCGGTAGCGTCAGTGACTTCCAGCCAGCAATCGGCAGTAAAGTTCATCACCAACGCATTCGGGTCAGCCGCCGGCGTGGTCACGCCAGCCTGATCGGTTGGCAACGGCGCAGCACCATCTGGCGTTGTTGTTGCCGTTGGTGCCGGGGTCGCAGCGGTATCAACATTTGCCTGCGAAGGTGAAACAACTGCATTCTGTTGTGAATCAACAGCTGGTGCTGGCGAAGTTATGGCAGGTGTTTGCGTGTTAGTTGCGGTAGTATCCACAGACGCTGGCGGCGTGGACGTCGTAGTCGGGTCTGTGGTTGTCGACGTATCTAACGGAACACTCTGCCCCTGTTCGTTATTACTGCTCAGTTCCGCAGAAGATTGATCGGCCATAGTAGTGATCTCTTCCTGCTGAGCTTTGTGGTCTTGCCACCACCAGGCACCGCTCAGGCCAATAACCACAAACAACACCAGCCAGGTGAAGGTCATCAGCCAGCCGTCACGTTTTTTGCGGCGTTTACCGAGGGAAAAACTCTGCATCGGCGCAACTTTTGCAGCTCGTAGTGGAGCCTGTTTTTCCAGCCCCGGTAGCAGTTCTTCTTCTGGAATATGTACCAGACGCGCATAAGAGCGGATATATCCGCGCAGGAATGTTGAAGCAAGATCGGCAGGTGCCTTATCTTCTTCAATGTCGCGTACCGTGGAAACCTTCAGGCAAAGTCGCTCAGCAACGGCCTGCTGACTAAGTCCTAGTTGTTCGCGAGCATTACGCAGGCGAGCGCCGGTAGTAAGTGCTTCATTTTGGTCGTGCGTGGCTTCAGTATTCATTCGCTGCAGGTACGTTTAAATGAGAATTGAGATGCCGGTGAACCATCATGCTCACCCACACCGCGAAACATCCGTTAAGTTAACCGTTATCATACAGTATAAGACCGTCTGTGTGCTCGTGACAAAGCCCACATTCACTAAGGCTAACTTACTGTTGCATCGTTACATACTGCCTTAAAGTCAGCAAAAACGCACCGTTAATATTGACCAGACAATTGCAACTTAATACTTCATTCATAAAAGATTACGCCACGGTACATAAAGTAACCGTGGCGTAATGGCTATCAGACCGCTTTAATGTCGATGGCCTCACCCTGCATTCGTTTACGCAGGGTACGTTTCGTACGGTCGATAACATCGCCCGCCAACTGACCACAGGCAGCATCGATATCATCACCACGAGTTTTACGCACAATAGTGGTGAAACCGTAGCTCATCAGCACTTTAGAGAAACGGTCGATACGACTGTTTGAGCTGCGTCCATACGGCGCGCCAGGGAACGGGTTCCACGGGATCAGGTTGATCTTACACGGCGTATCTTTCAGCAGCTCCGCCAGTTGGTGCGCGTGTTCAGTGCCGTCGTTAACGTGATCAAGCATCACGTATTCAATAGTGACTCGGCCCTGATTGGCGTTAGATTTCTCCAGATAGCGGCGCACCGCAGCAAGGAACGTTTCGATATTGTACTTTTTGTTGATCGGCACAATTTCGTCACGAATTTCGTCGTTCGGCGCGTGCAGGGAAATTGCCAGCGCTACGTCGATCATATCGCCCAGTTTATCCAGCGCCGGAACTACACCGGAAGTGGAAAGCGTCACGCGACGTTTAGACAGACCAAAACCAAAGTCATCCAACATGATTTCCATCGCCGGAACGACATTGTTCAGGTTGAGCAGCGGCTCGCCCATACCCATCATCACGACGTTAGTGATTGGGCGCTGACCGGTGACTTTTGCTGCGCCGACGATTTTCGCCGCACGCCACACCTGGCCGATAATTTCCGATACCCGCAGGTTGCGGTTAAAGCCCTGCTGGGCGGTGGAACAGAATTTACACTCCAGCGCACACCCCACCTGCGAAGAGACGCAGAGCGTGGCGCGGTCGTCTTCCGGGATATACACCGTTTCGACGCGCTGATCGCCAACGGCAATCGCCCATTTAATGGTGCCGTCAGATGAACGCTGTTCTTCAACCACTTCCGGTGCGCGGATTTCCGCCACCTCTTTTAGTTTGCCGCGCAACACTTTGTTGATGTCGGTCATCTCATCAAAGTTGTCGCAGCAATAGTGATACATCCACTTCATCACCTGATCGGCGCGGAAGGGTTTTTCACCTAAATCTTTAAAAAACTCCCGCATCTGCTGACGGTTGAGATCCAGCAGGTTGATTTTTCCATCTTTCGTGGTGACGTTTTCAGGTGTGACTAATTGTTCAGACATATGCTATTCCGGCCTCGTTATTACACGTTATGGCCCCTGGAGGGTTGAAAAAAGAAACGCCCCGGTGAGCGGCTGCTCGTCCGGGGGCGCTGCATTGTACAAATTCTGGCGCACGGATGCCACGTTTGCACGCGGCATTTACGAAATTATTAACGGGTGCGCGGGCACACTTCGCCTTCGCCGAAGAAATAAGCGATTTCGCGAGCGGCAGATTCGACGGAATCAGAACCGTGGGTACCGTTTTCGGTCAGGCTGTCAGCGTAATCAGCACGCAGAGTACCAGCCAGTGCGTTTGCCGGATTGGTCGCGCCCAGCAGATCGCGGTGACGCTGAACGGCGTTTTCACCTTCCAGCACGGAAACCACGATCGGGCCAGAGGTCATGAATTCAACCAGACCATCAAAGAACGGTTTTCCATCGTGTTCAGCATAAAAGCCACGAGCCTGTTCAACGGTCAGGTGCAGCATTTTGGTGCCGACAATTTTGAACCCTGCAGCTTCAAAGCGCGCAAAGATATTGCCAATGACGTTTTTTGCTACCGCGTTCGGTTTGATGATGGAAAAAGTACGTTCAATAGCCATTTTTACCTCTGTAAATTATTCTGTTGTTGTCTGTACCAGCGTACGAGATGGCGCGGATTATAATGAGCAACAGGGCCGTTGACTATTGATGAAGGTAACATTTTTTTAAAATAAAACGAGTTTAAGCAACAAATATGAGCAAAACAGACTACTGCATGACAAATCTCACTGTCGCCACCTGCCCCATTTCGTCCATTACCAGCAATTGATAATCGCCTTTCTCTGTCAAATGCAGAGTCACGTTACGCCCGCGTTCAGCTAACGGTTCACCATTAAGAAACCACCAGCGTTCGCCTGTTCCTCCGCTTAATTGTACTGGTAATGACGCATCAGTAGCTCCTGGCAGACGTTTGATAATTACGCCATCACGCACACCAATCAACTGTAAAGGTACCTGAGCATCACGACCATACGGCGGGCAATTTGTTGATGCCCCAGGTAAGCGCGCTGCTCGTCGTTCAGCAGCAGGTAGCCAGGGTTCAAGTGGTAATGGCCAGACATTAATCATTTCTTGTCGAGCCTGAGGACAATCAGCGGCAACACGTTTGCCGTTTTCATCCAGCCAGATGGGGAAACGAATGCCATTAATGCCTTCCTGCTCGGGCAGTAACAGAGTTGGCGGCTGGCTCCCGTCCAGCAGCCAGGTGGCAAGACGACGGCGGCAATTGCTATCGCCTTCTGGCAATGATTGCCCACCAGGCCAGCAGATAACGCCACGGCTTACAGAATCAGGACGCGGGTCTTCCGGCAGATTCGCACTGCGCGACAGTAAGATATTATTGACCTGATTCAACAGCGGTACGGCGCTGGCAAAGCCAAACTGACCGACAACGGGCGTACCGTCCGGTCTGCCAGTCCAGATCCCAATTACGTAACGAGCGTTAACGCCAATAGCCCATGCATCGCGATAGCCATAACTGGTTCCTGTTTTCCACGCCAGTGGTACGACGCGTGGCAAAGCGCCATCCGGAAGCGGCTGCGCTTCATCTGCCATAATACGGCGGATAATCCACGCGGCCCCCGGCGACATTAACGGTCGCTCAAGTAATGGGTCCCCCGGCTGTAAGCGCAACTTACCCGCCTTACCGTGGCGAGCAAATGCGGTATACGCTGCAGCCATATCCTCCAGTTTTGCACCTGCGCCGCCGAGAATGAGCGAAAGATTCGGTGCAGCGCCGTTGGGCAGATATAACGGCAATCCAACATTGCGTAACTTTGCCGCAAACCGTTTCGGCCCATAGGCTTCCAGCACCTGCACAGCAGGTAAATTCAGAGAGCGCACCAGCGCCTCGCTCATGCTGATCGGGCCATGAAAACCGCTGTCAAAGTTGCCTGGTCGATAATCACCAGTGCGCCGGGGAACGTCTTGCAACAGCGATGCAGGGTGGATCAACCCTTCATCCAGCGCCAGACCATAAACAAACGGTTTGAGTACCGATCCCGGCGATCGGATCGCATTGACCATATCGACATGCCCAAAGCGGGAATCATCATTAAGATCAACCGATCCTACCCAGCCGCGCACACTCATATCAGTATGATCAACAACGATCATTGCCAACGAACTGCGCGGTGGCAACCGTCCTTTCCAGTTTTGCGCCAGTTCTTCCAGACGACGCTGTAAACCAGCATCCAGCGTAGTAACGATTTTGTCGCTTTTGCTTTTACCGAGCATCATGCGCGAAAACAGCGGTGCCAGTTGTGGCATTTGTCTGGGTGCCAACCAGATGGGCTCTTCACTAGATTCTTTTACCTGCTCACGGGACCACACACCTTGCGCAGCCATCCGATTGAGCACTTTATTACGTGCGGCCTCGGCACGTTCCGGCCAGCGATCCGGACGCAGTCGGCTGGGCGCTTGTGGTAACACCGCCAGCATTGCCGCCTCGGAATAGCTTAAATTCGCAGGCGATTTTCCGAGATATGCCCAACTTGCCGCACCGATCCCCTGCAACGTACCACCAAACGGAGCGCGATTAAGATACAAGGTCAGAATGTCACGTTTAGACAAGTGCCATTCCAGTTGAAACGCGCGCCAGAGCTGGCGAATTTTGCCGCCAAAAGTTTTGGGGTGAGGATCAAGCAGACGAGCAACCTGCATGGTGAGTGTGCTGCCGCCGGAAATAACCCGTCCCGAAGTGAGATCTTGCCATGCTGCGCGCGCCACCGAGAATGGATTCACCCCCGGATGCTTCCAGAACCAGCGATCTTCATAATTGATCAGTGCTTCAAGGTAACGCGGAGAGACATCTTCGATGGTTACCGGATAGCGCCAGATGCCCTCAGCATCGGCGAAACGCCAGAGTGGCGTACCATCCTGCGCCACGACTACGCGTGCGGGATTGACTTCATGCAATGGCAGGGGCCAGAGTTTATCTGCTCCCCACGCGGCAAAAAAAAGGAGAAAAGGCGCAGCTGCCAGCGCTATCCAGCAGCCGCGTTTGGTTAACAGGCGAGGCATTTACGGTCTGACAATCAACAGATCTTCAGCCGCGCCAGTCGCCCGCCAGTGGGGAACATACATCGATTCCACCATTGGTTGCGGAACATTGTATGTTCCCGGCGTTACCGCCCGCGCCAGATACACCAGCGTGACTGGTTGATATTCATCAACGGCAACCGCCGCCACAAAGCGATCGTCACGGAACTCAATGTGCTTAATGTTCGCTTGTTGCATTTGACTGAGTAGGTTTTGCACTTCGCTACCACTTTGCCCCAGGCTGGCGCTGCCGTTAGCCAGGTTCTGGTTTTCCAGTTCCAGGCCCGCAGGCAGTAAATCAACGACCAAAGCATCCGGCACGCTGTTACTGGCTTTGACCTGCACCCAGACCAGTACCAGATCGCCGCTACGTAACGAATCCAGCGATTTGCTCTTACCGTCAGTGCCAAGAATATGGCGCTCGATTTGCAGCACATTGCTCGCCGGTAAAGGGGCGGATTGCGGATAACCGCTGGCATCCACACGCAGCCATAACGGCTGATCGCCACTGTTGGTCACCTGTAAGGTGGCAAGTTGATCGCTATTCAGATTGCTGGTTTGCGCTTTCTCACCTGTCAGCAGCTCAGCAGAGAAAGACGTTTGCGCCTGCCATTTGCCCGGTAAATCCTGAATCGTACGGGCAGCCAGGAACAGCGCGTTGCTTTCCTGAGTTGATAACCAGCGTTCACCGAACGCCTGCTGCGAAAGTGTGTTCAGCAGAGGGTACTGCTCATCGGGTAGCAATTTGTTCTCTTCCAGCAAGGAGAGCATCAATGCGTTGTCGCGCAGTGGACTACCGTAATCACCCAGCCATATCCGCTCATCACTATTGCGCGGCGTTTTCAGTGCCAGCACAATCGCTTCTTCACCACGCGTTGCATCGCCCATGGTTTTCAGCGCAACGCCAAGTTGCAGCAGCGGTAATCCAGACGCAGCATCGGCACGATGCTCCCAGATTTCACGCAGCGCACCCAGCGGTGCCTTTTGCTGACGGGCCAGCACCAGCGCAGCGTAAGACTGTACGGCGAATTTACTGGCTTTGAGATTATCCGCATACGGAATCGACATCATGCCCGGATCTTGTAAATAGCGCAGTAGACGCTCATTCCCCCGGTTAATGGCTTCTGTCGGCACGCTGTAACCCTGCTCACCTGCGCGGACCAGGAAATCCATCACGTAAGCCGTCAGCCAGTACTCTTCATCACCGTTTTTATCCCACAGCGCAAAGCCACCGTTATCACGTTGCATTTGCAGTAAACGAGAAATGCCGATATCGACTGCCGCACGGCGCTTCTCATCACTGTCGCCTTTGATTCCCAACGCCTGCAGTTGGGCTGCGTTGGTGTAAAGTGACGGGAACAGGCCGCTGGCGGTTTGCTCCAGACAACCGTACGGATACGCTTTTAACTCTTTGATATAACGTGCAATATTCAACGGTGCTTTGCCGCTCAACAACAATTGCCCTTCCAGCGTAACAGGCGAGAAGTTTTGCAATCCATCAGCTGGAATCGCCCATGTCTCACCAGGCTGCAACGCCGTACCGTAATTGACGGTTTGTGCCGGAAATGCCGGACGGACACCCATTTTCCACTGCTTATGCTGATCGGCAACGGTTTCGCCCGGTAACGCTAACCCGCTAATAGTGGCCTGAATTTCACCATCACCATAACCCGGCAATGCTCGCACCGGGATAAACAGCGTGGTTCGCACGCCCGGCGCTAATTCAACGGCTGCGGGTGAATCGCTAACCAGTTCAAGCAAGCCACTGGCGGTCAGAGCAACGTTCAGTTTTTGCGGTTTATCGGTAAGATTAGTGATATCCAGCGTCAGACGTGAGGTGTCACCGCTGGCCATAAAGCGCGGCATATTCAGTTCTGCTATCACCGGTGCGGCAACAACCACTTTGCTTTCGTTGCTACCGAAATCATCTGCCGTCCATGCTTGTGCCATGACGCGCAATTCACCGTTAAAATCACCAATCGGCAATGTAACCGTGCCTTCGCCCTGTTCGTTGAGTGTTACCGGTAGCGCCTGTTGCGCAACAATATTGACGTGATTTACTGGCGGTTTACCCCCGCGTTTCAGTTCATCACCATCGCCACCAAAACGCAGAGCTGCCAGACGCCCCTGACCTTCAATAACCTGACCGTAAATATCGTAAATATCTGCGCCATAGCGTTTCTGACCAAAGAATGCCTGCCACGGATCTGGCGTGACATAATCAGTAATATTCAGCACACCGCTATCAACCGCAGACACCAGCACATTCACCTGTTTTGGCATCTCACCATTTTTATTGCTGGCTTTAATTTTCACGGTTAATGGCTGATTGGGGCGTATTTTCGCTGGAGTTTCCAGCGCCAGATCGAGACGACGGTTTTCATCGCCAAGCGGCAAATGCAACACGCCAACTGCGCGTTTTGGCGTCGCGGAGCGGGATTTATCGCCAGGACGTACCACCAGCGTACTTAAATAAAGATCATGACGATTCCAGGTTTTATCGACCGGAATCGTCAGATCCAGCCCTTGTGCCGGAACATCAATCTCCTGCCACCACAGCGGCCCTTCACTGGACTCGACCATCGCATAGCCTTTACCCGCCGTTGGCGCGGCAATGTGCAACTTAATGGTATCACCAGGGCGATAACTGGCTTTATCCAGTTTCAGCGTGACACGGTCTGGTCGCACAGCACCGCTACCGTCGCTATTGTCCTGCCAGCTATAGCCAGCCCAGAAACGCACACTACTGACCGCTTCATTCGGCGCTTTGACTTCCAGACGATAAGCGCCCCACTCTACCGGGAAACTGACTTTACCGGTTTCATCAGCCTGAAGATCCAGTGTTTGTTCATTTTCGATCAGATCTTTTTGATCAAACTGTGACTGCCAGCCTTCATCTTCTGACCAGTTCCAGTAGTAATCGCGGCGTTCGCGAATCAGGCGCACTTGTAAGCCAGACACAGCTTTTTTGACGCCCTGTGCATCGCTATAAACGATGTCAAAAGCGGCGTTACTGCCTTCATCAACAATGGGCTGTTTTACCGTGCTGTCAGTGCGATAATCGTAAACCGATTTCGAGGCGAATTGCGGACGGATCCCCGGCAATGCATCGGCAGGCCAGATAGCCTGCTCAGCACGGCGCGTCACCGGGCGACCGCCAGACTCCAGCAAACTGCCCTGGAAAATAACCTGTAATGGGGAATGCGTTTCCTTCCACTGGCTTTCTGTAGAAACTTCGCCGCGCCCTTTATCATCCAGCGTCAACTGAACTTCATCCAGCGTGCGCGAAAGGTTTTCAGCAGCTATATCGCCGAATTCGAAACCAGGTAAGGCTGACACAGCTTCACGCAGTGGGCGCAGGAAAAGTTGCCCTTGCAAAGTATTACCATTAGCAGGCGCCCCGTACAGGTAGTAACCCACCACGGAGAATTTCACTTCATCTTTCGGCGTTAGCGGGGTTTTCTCACCGGTCAGATTCAGCGCCATGCGCTCTGGCATAAAATCTTCGACGTGGAAATTCCACATCCGATACTGGTTATCGCCCGTGTTGGCTCGGATATGCCACATGCCGGTGGCCGCATTACTATCGAGTGGCCAGGTAAAGTGATAGAGGCCATTCTCCGGCTGACTAACGACGCTCCTGAGTACCTGCCCGTCGGGTTTAATTACGTCCAGCTTGATGGGTTGATCGGGCAACGCTTTACCGTCTGCATCACGCAATAAACCATTAAGGATGACTGTTTCACCCGGGCGATAAAGATCGCGCGGGCCAAACATGAAAAACTGTTTGTTATAGCCTGGCGCGCCAGCAATGTTAAATTCTGCTAAGTCCAGCGCCGGAAGTTTTAAATCGAGTAGCGTTGTCTGACCGTCTTTACGCGCCAACAGTAATGCCGCGTTTTTATCATTTTCCAGCTGCACATGCCCCTGGGCATCACTGGTTGCCTGAGTCAGAGTCTGCCCTTTCTCATTTAATAATGAGACTTCAACTCCTTGCTGGGCCGCGCCGTTTTCCAGGCTTTGGGTAAAGATATCCAGACGATTGTGATAACGGTGGGCCGATACGCCGATATCACTTAATGTAAACAGCGTCGCGGGATTACTGTAATCGTAACGTCCAGCCTGATTCATCACAGCCAGATACACACCCGCCTGCTGAAGCGGTTTGATATCACCCAGCGGCAGCAATAATTTTTCACGGGTGTTACGCGCAGGATTGAGATCAAAACGTCCGGTATAAACCAGATCCGCCATTTGCAGCAGTTTGTCTGACTGCCAGTTCGCCAGCGAATTTCGGTATTCCCATTGGCTAATAAATGCTGGCAGAGATTCTGGCTTAACACGGAAGAAGTTAACATCGACATTGTTAACATTGAGCGCCATTACCGGCAGCCCTTCAATGACTTTTCCAGGCAGCAGCGAACCACGGCTGGCAAAACCGACGCTGGGCTGGATATCGCGGGTAGTTATAGTTTTTTCGTAATCTTTACTGAAGGTTGCGTTGTTGAGTGCCTTGACCTCCTTGCCAATAGTAACGATCAAATCACGTTTCGGCTCGAGGTGGCGTAAACGCAGCTCTTTAAGATTATCTGACAACTCCCAGGCACCATCCACTTTGCCGCTCTTTTTATCGACGACGTGAATAACGCGCGAGAAATCCTGATCCGGGTCGAGAGGGATAGAGAAAGTCAGCACCAGCGTGGCTGCGCCATCGAGTTGGACTTCAGACAGATCCAGCAATGTCAGCGCCTTACCGGCACTCTGTTGTGCCAGTTTTTGTCGCTCCGGTGCAGAGAGTTTTGCTGAACTCGCGTTTTCTGAAGATGCCGCTTTAGTAACTTCAGAAGGCGCATCTTTTTTCACCGCTGTTGGCGCGTTATCGTTGTTGTCGCACCCTGCCAGCGCCAGCATTAGCATGCAGGCGGCTACGCGTAACTTTTTCATTTATCATCCCTGCCACAATGGCCCGTTAGCAACGTCGAGTAATTATTATGCGTGAGAATTTACGTTATGTAATTCAGTATCGCGCCCATGGAATCCGAATTTTAGTGAGAATTGTGGCTCAGACAGCCAAATCAGCCTCTTTTGCTTGTCGCTTTTCACCAAACATCCGACAATTTAGCCTAACCCGGCAAAAATGGAGATGCCTATGTCCACGACATGGTTTGTAGGAGCCGACTGGCTCGCCGAACATATTGATGACCCGGAAATTCAGATTATCGATGCCCGCATGGCACCGCCTGGACAGGAAGATCGTAACGTTGCCCAGGAGTATCTGAATGGACATATTCCCGGCGCAGTGTTTTTCGATATCGAAGCGCTTTCTGATCACAATTCCCCGCTTCCGCACATGCTGCCGCGCCCGGAAACGTTCGCCGTTGCAATGCGTGAGTTAGGCGTTAACCAGGATAAGCACCTGATTGTCTATGACGAAGGTAATCTTTTCTCAGCCCCACGTGCATGGTGGATGCTGCGCACCTTTGGTGTAGAGAAAGTGTCGATTCTGGGTGGTGGACTTGCAGGTTGGCAGCGTGATGATCTGCTATTAGAAGAAGGTGCAGTAGCGCTGCCAGAAGGTGAGTTTAACGCTGCGTTTAATCCTGAGGCTGTGGTGAAAGTAACCGATGTGTTATTGGCAAGCCATGAAAATACGGCGCAAATTATTGATGCCCGCCCGGCTGCACGTTTTAATGCAGAAGTTGATGAACCTCGCCCAGGTTTACGTCGCGGGCACATTCCCGGCGCGTTGAACGTTCCGTGGACAGAACTAGTACGAGAAGGCGAACTAAAAACGACCGATGAACTGGATGCGATATTTTTTGGTCGCGGTGTCAGCTACGACAAACCAATTATCGTCAGTTGCGGTTCTGGTGTAACGGCAGCCGTGGTTTTGTTAGCACTCGCGACGCTGGATGTGCCAAACGTGAAACTATACGACGGCGCATGGAGTGAATGGGGCGCACGGGCCGATTTACCGGTTGAGCCAGAGAAATAAGCTTTTTACAGGCAATAAAAAACCGCCGAATTTGGCGGTTTTTTATTGCTGGTCTGGTTCGCGGCCTTTCCAGCAGGTTGACTTGTGTTGCCGGAGCAACGCAGGCACCCCACAGTGTTGAAATACTCTCTTTTATGCCTGGCTAAGTCAAGATAATAAATAGAGTAATTATTCAAATATGAGAGTATTATTCGTGACGGCCCTTTTCGCCGTCTCGCAAACGGGCGCTGGCTTTAGGAAAGGATGTTCCATGACCGTAAATGCAGGCACCCCACAGCGCTTGCTATCGCGGCAATATCGCCAGTGGTGCTGTCGTGATGCGGTCTTCGCATGGACCGCACAATGAAGATACGGTGCTTCTGTATCGTACTTATTGTTTCTGGTGCGCTGTTAACCGAGGTAAATAATAACCGGAGTCTCTCCGGCGACAATTTACTGGTGGTTAACAACCTTCAGAGCAGCAAGTAAGCCCGAATGCCGCCCTTTGGGGCGGCATATTTTAGATTATCCGATTCTGTTTAAAGTCACGCAAAAAACCACCCCAGCGACGTTCATAGAATGGCGCAATATGTTCGGTAATAAAGTGGCTAATTCCTTTTTCCCCTTTTTTCACCTGACAAATATCGATTGGTTCATCGCCAGGTAATGTATCGGTCGCTACACTTCCCGCCGCCTGAATAATTTCTTCGATATCACCATCGGCTTCAATGCCAATAAGTAAATTAGGCTGTGCCTCTTCGTTCTCTTTAATTGAACAAATAAAAGCACGCTTCACTGGCTTAATGGTTTTAAATAAGGTGGTGAGTGAATCAATCATTTGTGCTGGCGGCTCTGCGACTTCCGATAATATCAGCGATTCACCGCCTTCCAGTACTTCCTGACTACTCAGCGGATTTCCTTCTTCACCAATCAACAAACTGATTTCACGCGGCATAAACTCTTTACCGGTTGGCAGTTTGGCATTAAGGAAGAGCGTTTCGCCAAGGGTCATCTCAAACAATGTGCGAACGGGCATTACGACAAATGCCTGTTCGCCGTCGACCGTCTGTTGAAGTGCTTCTAACGAGGTGAAAAAAGGAATGACGCTGGTACCGTCTTCTTTTTCCCAGTGCTGTAAATCAAGCGCGCTATCTTCAACCACAGCCTCGCCCTGTGCCGCCGTACCAGGCACCCAGACGGTGGATTCCAGTAGAGTACGGAAAAAGGCCGGGCGGTGCGCCGGTTCGGTTGCTGCTTTTTCCAGCAGAGCTTCAAGTTCGTTTTTTGTTTCGGACATAAGAACCACAATTCATTCAATGTTCGGGGCACAAGTGCCTGATGCGCTACGCTTATCAGGCCTACAAGGGAATCGCAATTTTTTGAATTCACAATACTTTGTAAGCCGGATAAGGCGTTTACGCCGCATCCGGCATATTAGTTTACGCCGTTAACAGATTAGCAATCGTGCGCACACCCAGCCCGGTCGCACCCGCAGACCACTGTTCAACCGGTGCTTTACGGTAAGTCGCCGAACAGTCGATATGCAGCCAACCTTGTTTATAGTTCTCAACAAAGTGCGACAGGAAGCCCGCCGCCGTACTTGCACCCGCCGGATACGCCGCGCTTCCGGTATTGTTCAGTTCCGCAAAGTTAGATGGCAGCTGGCTACGGTGGAACTCCGCCAGCGGCAGACGCCAGAACGGTTCGTTCTCCTGGGCGGCACTCTCCAGTAGGCGACCGGCCAACGCATCGTCAAAACTGAACAGCGCGTGATAATCATTACCTAGCGCGGTTTTCGCCGCACCGGTGAGTGTCGCGGCATCGATAATCAGTTCCGGTTTCTGCGCACTGGCGTCAATCAGGCCATCTGCCAGAACCAGACGCCCTTCCGCATCGGTGTTCATGACTTCGACTTTTTTACCGTTGCGATAGGTAATGATATCCCCCAGTTTGAACGCGTTGCCGCTAATCAGGTTATCCGCACAGCAGAGGAACAGCTTCACGCGCTTGTTCAGTCCGCGCGTAATGGCAAACGCCAGCGCTCCGGTAACCGTTGCCGCGCCGCCCATGTCCGACTTCATTGAGTCCATAAATGCGGTCTGTTTGATGCTGTAGCCGCCGGAATCAAAGGTGATGCCTTTACCTACCAGGCACGCGTACACCGGCGCTTCTTTATCGCCAGTTGGGTTGTAATCCAGCGCCAGCAATACCGGGGAACGTTCTGAACCACGCCCGACAGTGTGCAGCCCCATATAACCTTGATCACGAAGATCTTCACCTTTGGTGATCCGGTAAGTCACACGATCGCCTGCGACGTTGCTGATCAGATCAACAGCACGCTGTGCCAGTTGCGATGGCCCCAGTTCTTCTGCTGGTGCGTTGATGGTGTCACGCACCCAGTCGATGATCATCAGGCGGTTATCCAATTCCTGACGCTGGGCATCGTCCAGATCCGGCCACTCCACTTTACGTGTGCCTTTCGGAGCTTTGTAACCTTGCCAGAATGCCCAGCAACGATCCGCATCCCAGCCTTCACCGCTTAGCTGAACATGCTTGATGCCCAGACCGTCAATCTTGCGCGCCGCACGCTGGATTAGCCCCAAATCGTCTGCCCCGTTCAAATGCAGGGTAATGCCATCATTATTAATGCTGTAAGTCGCTTTTTCTCCCCAGCGCGCGTCGGCAGGTTGGGTCGAGAGGGTAATCTTCATCGCTTCTGTCATTTTAGTTATCCTTATTTGTAAAAGGGCCGCCAGTTGGCAGCCCCAGGATTTTTCCGCTAAATGATTCGCGTTGCAGGAAGGCGGCAAGTGAGTGAAGCCCCAGGAGCATAGATAACTATGTGACTGGGGTGAACGAGTGCAGCCAACGCATCTGCGGCGTGAAGCATGACGCGGAAATCACTCGGCTTCGTCCAGCCAGACTAATAAAATCGCTTCGAGGATTTTCTCGTTCGATGCCTGCGGGTCGTCGTCGAAATCTTCCAGATCGCAAATCCACTGATGCATATCAGTGAATCGAACCGTTTTCGGATCAAGATCGGGATATGCATCGTACAGTGCTTCGCCAATTTCGCGGCTATCGGTCCACTTAAGTCCCATACTAACCTCTGTTAATGCTCACGCGCATGGTTGATAGTGTAACGCGGAATTTCGACCACTAAATCTTCGTCGGTAACGCGCGCCTGGCAGCTTAAACGGCTTTCCGGCTCCAGCCCCCAGGCTTTGTCCAGCATGTCGTCTTCCTGCTCTGAGCTTTCCGGCAGCGAATCAAAACCTTCACGAACGATGCAGTGGCAGGTGGTGCAAGCACAGGATTTTTCACAGGCGTGTTCAATCTCGATGCCGTTACGCAGCGCAACGTCGAGAATGGTTTCACCGCTATTCGCTTCCAGAACAGCGCCATCAGGACAGAGATCCTGATGAGGTAAAATAACAATCTTTGGCATATTAAACCTCGTCCACGGAATGGCCCTTCAGCGCACGACGAACCGACTGGTCCATGCGGCGAGCGGCGAAATCCTGGGTTTGTTTGTCTACGTTTTTAATCGCTTGTTCGATGGCGTCAACATCATCGCCCTGCGCCACTTCACTCAGGTGAGCGGCAGCATCGTCAATGACCTGACGTTCTGCGGCGCTTAACAGCGCGGCATCAGCAGCCAGCGCGCCGTGCAAACTTTCCAGTACACGCGCTGCTTCTACTTTTTGTTCAGCCAGCATACGGGCTTTTACGTCCTGCTCGGCATAGCTCATTGAGTCTTTGATCATCGAAGCGATTTCACTGTCGGTCAGACCATAAGACGGTTTAACCTGAATAGACGCCTCAACGCCGGTGGATTTCTCCATCGCCGTCACGCTCAAAAGACCATCAGCATCGACCTGAAACGTTACGCGAATATGCGCGCCGCCAGCCGGTAGCGCCGGAATACCACGCAGCGCAAAACGCGCCAGCGAGCGGCAGTCCTGCACCAGCTCACGCTCACCCTGCATTACATGGATAGACATCGCCGTCTGACCATCTTTAAAGGTGGTGAAATCCTGGGCGCGCGCCACCGGAATTGTGGTGTTACGCGGGATCACTTTCTCCACCAGGCCGCCCATGGTTTCCAGGCCCAGCGACAGCGGGATCACATCAAGCAACAGCATTTCGCTGTCCGGCTTATTACCCACCAGAATATCCGCCTGAATCGCCGCGCCAATAGCGACGACTTTATCCGGGTCGATGGAAGTCAGCGGTGGACGACCGAAAAATTCACCCACCCGTTCACGCACCAGCGGCACGCGGGTAGAACCACCAACCATCACCACTTCCAGTACGTCGTCAGCCTCAACGCCCGCGTCTTTCAGCGCACGACGACAAGCCAGTAAGGTTCGTTTTACCAATGGCGCGATCAGTTCATTGAATTGTTCACGGCTGATTTCACCCTGCCAGCCCGCAACATTCACGGTCACAGAGTCCGCATCGCTCAGCGCGATTTTGGCCGCAATGGCGGCATCCAGCAGTTCACGCTGAACGCGGTTATCGCTACGGTCAGGAATGCCCGCCTGTTCGCGAATGTAATCTGCTAACAGATGGTCAAAGTCATCGCCGCCGAGCGCGGAATCACCGCCGGTCGCCAGCACTTCGAACACGCCGCGACTTAAGCGAAGAATGGAAATATCAAACGTCCCGCCACCGAGGTCATAAACAGCGATCACGCCTTCCTGACCGGAGTCCAGTCCGTAGGCGATAGCCGCAGCGGTCGGTTCGTTAAGCAAGCGCAGAACATGCAGCCCAGCCAAACGCGCCGCGTCTTTGGTGCCCTGACGCTGGGCATCGTCAAAGTACGCCGGAACGGTGATAACGACACCATCCAAGTCGCCTGCCAGGGCTTCAGTTGCCCGCGCCGCCAGTGCTTTGAGGATGTCCGCAGAAACGCGCACCGGATTCAGCAATCCCGCTGCTGTTTCAATCATCGGCAAGCCGTTTTCGCTGGCCTGGAATTGATAAGGCAAATGCGGGTAGCGTTGCTGGATATCAGCCAGCGAGCGCCCCATCAGGCGTTTAACAGAACTAATGGTGTTGGCGGTGTCAAGCGCTGCGTTAGTGCGCGCGTCATAACCCACCGAATGCCCCTGCTGTTGATAGTGAACAACAGAGGGCAGCAGGTGACGGCCTTCATGGTCGGCTAACGTTTCGGCCTGACCGCTGCGTACTGTCGCCACCAGCGAGTTGGTTGTGCCCAGGTCAATACCGGCCGCCAGACGACGCTGATGCGGCGCAGCACTCAAACCAGGTTCACTAATTTGTAATAAGGCCATGTTTAGCTTCCAGAAATTAAAAATCGAGCAGTTTTTCTTCGAGTTGTTCGGCACTGCTTCGCAGTTTATCGAGAAAACGCAGCTTACGCACGGTATCCGCCGCCGCGTCCCACGTCTCGTTGTCTAACTGTTCAACCATCAACTGATGGCGGGTATCAAACATCTTTTTCACACGTTTGATAAAGCTTTCCAGCCGTGCTTCATCTTTCGCCTGTTCGATCTCGTCCAGTTCTTCGCGAAGCTCCAGCTGTTCCATCAGGAACGCGGTGTCGCGCACAGTATGCTGCTCGCTGGCGAGATCAAAACCGTGCAAAGAAAGTAAATATTCCGCGCGCATTAACGGATGACGCAGCGTTTGCCAGGCCTGGTTAATGGTTGCAGATTGCTGTACGGCGGCGAGTTGTTCCGCCTGGCTTCCGCTGGCGAATTTATCAGGATGATACTGACGTTGTAGATCCTGAAAACGCAGGCTCAGTGCCTGGGTATCGAGTTGATAACGGGCAGGCAAGCCAAAGAGGGTGAAGTAATCCATAACATTCTCAGGGCTGCGATCCGCCGCAATAACGACGAATCAGGTAAAACAAACCCCACGCGCAGCTGACCACGGTGGGGTTATCGGTATGCGCATCAAACGTGGAAGCTTTCGCCGCAACCACACTCATCTTTGACGTTCGGGTTGGTAAATTTAAACCCTTCGTTCAGGCCTTCTTTTACGAAATCCAGTTGCGTACCGTCCAGAAATTGCAGGCTTTTGCCATCGACCACGACTTTCACGCCTTTGTCTTCAAACACGATGTCTTCCGGCGTCGGTTCGTCAACAAATTCCAGTACATAAGCCATACCTGAACATCCGGAGGTTCTCACACCCAGACGCAGGCCAAACCCTTTGCCGCGGTTAGCCAGAAAGGTATTTACTCGCGCTGCTGCACTGTCGCTCAGTGTAATCGACATAACCAAACCTCAACTCTTATTTTGCTTCACGTTTGCTTTTATAGTCCGCAATGGCGGCTTTGATCG
The DNA here is from genome assembly GCF_013369155.2 of Escherichia sp. 94.0001. Taxonomy (NCBI): domain Bacteria; kingdom Pseudomonadati; phylum Pseudomonadota; class Gammaproteobacteria; order Enterobacterales; family Enterobacteriaceae; genus Escherichia; species Escherichia sp. 94.0001. Next base: position 24,038 of record NZ_JABWMS020000015.1, read on the forward strand.
CGTCTTCTGCCAGAATAGAACAGTGAATTTTCACCGGCGGCAGTTCAAGTTCTTCAGCAATATCGGTGTTTTTGATCGCCTGTGCTTCGTCGAGAGACTTCCCTTTCACCCATTCGGTGACCAGGGAGCTGGAAGCGATAGCGGAACCGCAGCCGTAAGTTTTAAAACGCGCGTCTTCAATGATACCTTCATCGTTGACTTTAATCTGCAACTTCATCACGTCGCCACAGGCCGGTGCACCCACCATGCCGCTGCCCACGTTCTCGTCGTTGTTGTCGAAGGAACCCACGTTACGCGGATTCTCGTAATGATCGATAACTTTTTCGCTGTAAGCCATTATAAATTCTCCTGATTCCGATACCGATTAATGATGTGCCCATTCGATGCTGTTCAGATCCACGCCCTGCTTGTACATTTCCCACAGCGGAGAAAGGTCACGCAGACGACCGATGGATTTACGAACTAACTCGATGGTGTAGTCGATCTCTTCTTCAGTAGTAAAACGACCTAAAGAGAAACGGATAGAGCTATGTGCCAGCTCGTCGTTCAGCCCCAGCGCGCGCAGCACGTAGGACGGTTCGAGGCTTGCCGACGTACAGGCGGAACCGGAAGAAACCGCGAGGTCTTTCAGTGCCATAATCAGCGACTCACCTTCAACGTAATTGAAGCTGACGTTGAGAATGTTCGGCGCACCGTGTTCCAGGTCACCGTTCAGGTAAACTTCTTCGATATCTTTGATGCCGTTCCACAGACGGTTACGCAGGCCGCGCAAACGTTCCATCTCGGTCGCCATCTCTTCTTTTGCGATGCGATAGGCTTCGCCCATCCCGACGATCTGGTGAACAGGCAGAGTACCGGAACGCATACCGCGCTCGTGACCGCCGCCGTGCATTTGTGCTTCGATACGTACACGCGGTTTACGACGCACATACAGCGCACCGATACCTTTCGGGCCGTAGATTTTGTGACCGGAGAAAGACATCAGGTCAACTTTCAACTGGCTCAGGTCGATAGGCAGTTTGCCCACGCTCTGGGTTGCATCAACGTGATAGATAATGCCACGAGCACGGCACATTTCGCCGATAGCCGCGATATCCTGCACCACGCCGATTTCGTTATTTACGTGCATGATGGAAACAAGGATGGTGTCGTCACGCATCGCTGCTTCGAGTTCTTTCAGGTCGATAATACCGTTACGCTGCGGTGCCAGGTAAGTGACTTCAAAACCTTCGCGCTCCAGCTGACGGCAGGTATCCAGTACCGCTTTGTGTTCGGTTTTGCTGGTGATGATGTGCTTGCCTTTTTTCTGATAAAAGTTAGCAGCACCTTTGATCGCCAGGTTGTCAGATTCGGTAGCACCAGAGGTAAAGACAATTTCACGCGGATCAGCGCCAACCAGATCGGCAATCTGATTACGAGCGATATCTACCGCTTCTTCAGCCTGCCAGCCGAAACGGTGAGAACGGGAGGCCGGGTTACCAAAGGTTCCGTCCATCGTCATAAACTGCATCATTTTCTCGGCAACACGCGGGTCCACCGGCGTGGTTGCGGAGTAGTCGAGATAAATCGGTAATTTCATTGCTCTATAAACTCCGTACATCACTCAATGCAAGGAACCAGGCTACCGGCTGGATGTACGACCGTGTTTACGGAGCGCGAGACGCCCCGGCCTGATTCTAATATCTTGTTATCTTTAACCTAACTGTTTCGGGTTTCAGCAAGTTGACAAACTTACGAATCTCCGGGAGCTTACATAAGTAAGTGACCGGAGTGAGTATGTGCAGTCAACGCAGATGCAACACGAAACAGGACGGTTAAATTAAGCGCGTAACTTAACGTCGATCGCGTCTTGTGTGCGGGTGCGTGGCGCGTCGTGAGTATGCTGACGACCAGATACATCCAGCACTTCCTGGTTATTAACCAGTTCGCCTAAAGTTATGTTGTTGAGAAAACCGGTGAGGCGGTCGCTCAAATCACGCCACAGCGCGTGGGTCAGGCATTTATCGCCCCCCTGGCAGCCGCCTTTACCCTGACAACGGGTAGCATCTACAGATTCATCAACGGCGCTAATTACTTCGCCAACGGCGATGCTGCTGGCATCTTTGCCTAACAAATAACCACCGCCTGGCCCGCGTACGCTGGAAACCAGACCATTTTTACGCAGACGGGAAAACAGTTGTTCCAGATAAGAAAGGGAAATTCCCTGACGTTCGGAAATATCAGCCAACGGTACCGGGCCCGCTTCAGAGTTGAGCGCAACGTCAAGCATTGCGGTCACGGCATAGCGCCCTTTAGATGTCAGTCTCATGTCTTACTTCACCTCAAACTCGCCCCTGCCCGGGGTTTTTTATTGTAAAAGTGGGGGTATTGCATAGCAGGGTCAAGTCTGACATTCCCGAGTAAATTGGTCAACTATTTACTTGACTGATTTAGTCGGGTATTTAACCTTCAGTGCCATTTTTTTATCGTGGCGTTTGTACCTGTTGTCGGGTGCGGCGTAAACACTTTATCCGACCAGGGGTTCAGTACAATGTAGGCCTGACAAGACGCGTTAAGCGCCGTATCAGGCAACCTCGGTTATTCGGCCTTGTTACCTTTATTCTGCTGCTCAATAGAAGCCAGAATCCCGCGCAGGATATTCAACTCCTGGCTTTCCGGGCGCGCACGGGTAAACAGACGACGCAGCTTATTCATCACCTGCCCCGGATGGTTTTCACGGATAAAGCCGGTTGCCAGCAGCGTTTGTTCAAGATGACCGTAAAAACGTTCCAGATCATCGACCAGCGGATACGGCGTCTCGTCATGTTCAACCTGCTCGCTGTTCTCCTGAGTCGCCAGCCAGGCCATGCGCACTTCATAGGCAATAACCTGAACAGCCATCGCCAGGTTCAGCGAACTGTATTCCGGGTTAGCGGCAATGGCGACATGATAATGGCACTTTTGCAACTCTTCATTGGTCAAGCCAACGCGCTCACGACCAAAAACCAGTGCCACCGGCGTATTTGCCGCTTCAGCGACGCTTTTCAAACCGCATTCGCGCGGGTCGAGCATCGGCCACGGCAGCGTGCGGGAACGTGCGCTGGTGCCAACCACCAGGCTACAACCGGCTAACGCTTCGTCGAGTGTATCGACAATGTGAGCATTACCAATCACATCGCTGGCCCCTGCAGCCAGAGCAATCGCCTGGGAGTCAGGTTTCACCAATGGATTAACCAGCCACAGATTGGTTAAGCCCATTGTTTTCATGGCACGGGCAACAGAACCCATATTGCCGGTGTGTGACGTCTCCACCAGCACAATTCGAATATTTTGCAGCATTGTCTTTCTTCGTCTAAAGATTATTTGCGCATCTTATCATAAAACGAAGACAGATGCCGATCTCGCTGCTATACTCTGCGCCGTTTTCCCGTTCTTTAACATCCAGTGAGAGAGACCGATGCATCCGATGCTGAACATCGCCGTGCGCGCAGCGCGCAAGGCGGGTAATTTAATTGCCAAAAACTATGAAACCCCGGACGCTGTAGAAGCGAGCCAGAAAGGCAGTAACGATTTCGTGACCAACGTAGATAAAGCTGCCGAAGCGGTGATTATCGACACGATTCGTAAATCTTACCCACAGCACACCATCATCACCGAAGAAAGCGGTGAACTTGAAGGTACCGATCAGGATGTTCAATGGGTTATCGATCCACTGGATGGCACTACCAACTTTATCAAACGCCTGCCGCACTTCGCGGTATCTATTGCCGTTCGTATCAAAGGCCGCACTGAAGTTGCTGTGGTTTATGATCCTATGCGTAACGAACTGTTCACCGCGACTCGCGGTCAGGGCGCACAGCTGAACGGCTACCGTCTGCGCGGCAGCACCGCTCGCGATCTCGACGGTACTATTCTGGCGACCGGCTTCCCGTTCAAAGCAAAACAGTACGCTACCACTTACATCAACATCGTCGGCAAACTGTTCAACGAATGTGCAGACTTCCGTCGTACTGGTTCTGCGGCGCTGGATCTGGCTTACGTTGCCGCAGGTCGTGTTGACGGTTTCTTTGAAATCGGTCTGCGTCCGTGGGATTTCGCCGCAGGCGAGCTACTGGTTCGTGAAGCGGGCGGCATCGTCAGCGACTTCACCGGTGGTCATAACTACATGCTGACCGGTAACATCGTTGCCGGTAACCCGCGCGTTGTTAAAGCCATGCTGGCGAACATGCGTGACGAGTTAAGCGACGCCCTGAAGCGTTAATTTCTCTGGCGGGTGATTTCTCTCACCCGCCCTCGCCTTTCAGGCGCTATTCCGAAATGCTTCCTCACTGCTTTACTTTCTTTCGTCACTCTCCCACCATCTTTCCCCGATTAATGGATGATAAAGAAGTCGCAAGGAAAGGTTATGGCACTGCCAGTGAACACACGCGTTCTCAAAATTCTGTTTATTCTCTTTGTTGTTGCCTTCTGCGTTTATTTAGTGCCGCGCGTTGCCATCAACTTCTTCTATTATCCCGACGACAAAATTTACGGCCCCGACCCCTGGTTGGCGGAATCCGTCGAATTTACAGCTAAGGACGGTACTCGTTTGCAAGGCTGGTTTATCCCTTCTTCGACAGGCCCCGCTGACAACGCCATCGCAACCATCATTCATGCTCACGGCAATGCCGGAAATATGTCCGCCCACTGGCCGCTGGTCAGTTGGTTACCCGAGCGTAATTTCAACGTTTTTATGTTTGATTATCGCGGGTTTGGTAAATCAAAAGGCACGCCGTCTCAGGCCGGATTGTTGGACGATACGCTAAGTGCCATCAATGTGGTGCGCCATCGCAGTGATGTAAACCCACAACGACTGGTGCTGTTCGGGCAGAGTATTGGCGGGGCGAATATTCTTGATGTCGTTGGTCAGGGTGATCGTGAGGGCATACGTGCAGTGATCCTCGACTCCACATTTGCCTCTTATGCAACCATTGCCAACCAGATGATCCCCGGCAGTGGCTACTTACTTGATGAGAGTTACAGCGGCGAAAATTACATCGCCAGCGTCAGCCCGATCCCAGTTTTACTCATTCACGGTAAGGCCGATCACGTTATCCCATGGCAGCACAGCCAAAAGTTGTATGATCTGGCAAAAGAGCCAAAACGTTTAATCTTAATCCCTGACGGCGAACACATTGATGCTTTTTCCGATCGTCACGGTGATGTTTATCGCGAACAAATAGTGGATTTTATCCTTAGCGCGTTGAATCCGCAGAACTAACCCATGATCGCTAGCGCGATAATCATTCACAAATCCACCTTTAGACAAGCTAATCCACTGGTCAGAACAGTTTAAGATGAGAAAAATTCTGTGACGCTTGCCAACATTTCTGATGATTAGCATTCCCTTCGCCATTTCCCTGGGCAAACTTTAGCTATTCTTATCAATTATGCTTATGGGAGATCTACAGATGATGCCTACGCTTGCTTCACCATCTGTCCTTTCGGCTCCCCAGCGCCGCTGCCAGATCTTGCTGACACTCTTTCAGCCGGGGTTGACCGCCACCACGGCAACCTTCAGCAAGCTTAATGGTGTGGATGATGATATTGCCAGTCTTGATATCAGCGAAACAGGACGGGAGATCCTGCGCTATCATCAACTCACACTGACTACTGGTTATGACGGTAGCTACCGGGTTGAAGGCACAGTGCTTAACCAACGTTTGTGTTTATTTCATTGGCTACGACGTGGTTTCCGTCTGTGTCCGTCATTTATTACCAGCCAATTCACACCCGCTCTGAAGAGTGAACTAAAGCGGCGCGGAATTTCGCGTAACTTTTACGACGATACCAATCTACAAGCGTTAGTAAATCTCTGCTCTCGACGGCTACAAAAACGCTTTGAATCGCGCGATATTCATTTCCTGTGTCTGTATCTGCAATATTGCTTGCTGCAACACCACGCTGGCATTACGCCTCAGTTTAATCCGCTCCAACGTCGCTGGGCAGAATCCTGCCTGGAATTTCAGGTAGCGCAGGAAATTGGACGCCACTGGCAGCGTCGGGCGCTCCAGCCTGTACCGCCTGATGAGCCACTATTTATGGCATTACTTTTTTCCATGTTGCGAGTTCCCGATCCAATTCGGGATGCGCATCAGCGGGATAGACAATTGCGTCAGTCTATCAAACGTCTGGTAAACCATTTTCGTGAGCTGGGAAATGTTCGTTTTTATGATGAACAGGGGTTATGCGATCAGCTTTATACTCACCTCGCCCAGGCGTTAAATCGCAGTTTGTTTGCCATCGGTATTGATAACACCCTGCCAGAAGAGTTCTCCAGACTGTACCCACGCCTGGTGCGCACCACCCGCGCGGCGCTGACCGGATTTGAAAGTGAATACAGCGTCCATCTTTCTGATGAGGAAAGCGGTCTGGTCGCGGTGATTTTCGGTGCCTGGCTAATGCAGGAAAACGACCTGCATGAAAAACAGATTATTCTACTGACCGGGAATGATAGCGAGCGTGAAGCGCAGATTGAGCAGCAGTTACGTGAACTAACGTTACTGCCGCTCAACATTAAGCATATGTCGGTAAAAGCATTTTTGCAGAGAGGTGCTCCACGCGGCGCGGCACTGATTATTGCGCCTTACACCACGCCGTTACCGCTCTTTTCACCACCGCTGATCTACACAGATCTGACGCTGACAACACACCAACAGGAGCAGATCCGCAAAATGCTCGAATCAGCATGAGGGAACAACTTTCGGGCGCAAGAACATTGCCGGAAGCGCCACCAGCGCCATCACCCAGAACACGCCGTGGCCCAGATATTGATACAGGAAACCGGCGAAGGCGGTCATGATGGCGATACTACCGCCCATTGCAACGGCAGAGTAAACCGCCTGCAAACGAATGACTTCGCTACCCTGGCGGGCGGCAATATAACGCATGGCCGCCAGGTGGCAGACCGTGAAGGTGCCGCAATGCAGAATTTGCACCACTATCAACCACGGCAACGCCGTCGTTGCTCCCATAATTCCCCAGCGCATTACGCCGCTAATCGCCGAGATCAGCAGCATATCGCGTGCACTACAACGGCGGAAAAGTTTATTACTCAGCGCAAAAATAATGACTTCTGCCACCACGCCCAGCGACCACAAATAGCCCACCGCTGAAGCAGAATACCCAGCTGCCTGCCAGTAAATAGCGCTAAAACCGTAATAGGCTGCATGCGCTCCCTGTAATAAACAAACGCAGGCCAGAAAGCGCCAGTTCTGGCGGACCAGTGTCAGCCAGGCTGGCCCTCCCGTGCTCTCCTGCTGACGGCTAGCCCCTTGTGGCTGAATCGTTGGACGAATGAGAAATCCGAGCAGCATGGACGCCACGCCCAACGTCAACAGCGCGAGGATCACCCGATAATCCAACATACTGACCAGTTTGCCTGTCAGCGCCGAGCCAATGACAAACGCCACCGAGCCCCACAGTCGCACTTTGCCGTAATCAAGCGGGAACTGTTTTTGCCATGTATTCGCCAGTGCATCGGTCAACGGTACCAGCGGTGAGAAAAAGAGGTTAAAGCCAATCATCACCACCATCAACCACGCTACATGCGCCCCCGCCCAGAAGGCGACAGCAAAGAGAAGTGTCAGCAGTGCCAGTACGCGCAAGGCGGAAATCAGGCGGGAAGGATCGCTAACGCGGGGCGCGATGATCAAACTCCCGAGAAAACGGGCAACCAGACCAGCCCCCAATAACAGGCCGATAGTTTCTGGCGTTAAGCCAATCCCCTTAAGCCAGACGCTCCAGAAAGGTAGAAAAATGCCGTAACTAAAAAAGTATGTGAAATAACCGAGCGCCAGCCAGCGCGTGGATTGCAAAACCATGAGTCCCTCCCGTCAGGAGGCGTTAGTCTGGGGTTAATCGAATGTTGGTGCAAGTTGAAAAATAAGAATATTCGAGCCTGCTTCCCGATGTCTGTAACGCCTGTTCGCAAGCACTAAAAAAGCTGCGCCCCACAACGCACCTTGCAAAATTATTGCGTATTTATGCCGTTACGCTTGCCAAACGTTCCTGCACAATGGCGATGAAATCGCGTAATGCCGGTTTCATTTCGCCTTTCTTCCACGCCATTAGTAGGGCAATGGAAGGCACATTTCCGGCAATTGGCCGAAATACCACCTGCCCGGTATTAAAATTATTCATATAACCGGGTATCAAAGTTACGCCAAGCCCCATCCCCACCAAATTCATCGTTACCAGAATATTGGTTGCCACCTGGACGATATTCGGCTGGCTGTTTTCTTGCGCAAACCACTCCTTAACGATCGGCGCAAGCGAACCGGAATACGCCGGATCGGTACTAACGAAATTCACGCCATCCAGCTGCGCGGCGGTGATCTCTTTTTCTTGTGCTAAAGGATGATCAACCGGCAACACCACCACTAATGGTTCGTCAAAAAGTTCCAGATAATCAATCTCCGGGCTATAGACAGGATGGCGCATTAAGCCGACATCCAGTTCACCACGGCGAATTTTTTCTTCCTGTTCCGTGGTAATTAAACTCACCAATTCGATCAAAGTTTCTGGCTGTTTCAGTCGGAACATGGGCAATACTTTTGGCAGTAAATTCACTTCCGCCGATGGCACAAAACCGATGATTAAATGCTTATCTTCCTGAACAATTTTCCGCGCCCGTTGTTTGGCATTTTCCGCTTGTTCCAGGATTGCCTGCGCGTCCTGGAGAAAACATTCTCCCGCCGCCGTCAACGCGACTTTACGTTTATCACGTACCAGTAGCGGAACACCAACACAGTTTTCGAGATCGCGGATCTGGCTGCTTAACGAAGGCTGTGAGGTATGCAGTTTTTCCGCCGCACGGGTAAAGTTCAGTGCCTGCGCCACTGCGACGAAATAGCGTAAATGCCGTAGTTCCATCACCTGCCCCTTGTTATCGAAAAAACGTCTCAGTTGGTAGAAATTAACTATTTCACATATCAGCAACCAACCAGCAACATCCTTATGGCACAAAAATAGAAGGTCAATACATCTTATCTTTCAGGATTAAAAAATATGACCACACCCTCAGATTTGAACATTTACCAACTGATTGACACCCAAAACGGTCGGGTTACTCCGCGTATTTATACCGACCCGGATATTTACCAACTGGAGCTTGAGCGCATTTTCGGTCGTTGCTGGCTGTTTCTCGCTCATGAAAGCCAGATCCCTAAACCCGGTGATTTTTTTAACACCTACATGGGAGAAGATGCGGTTGTCGTGGTGCGCCAGAAAGACGGCAGCATCAAGGCGTTTCTCAACCAATGCCGCCATCGAGCCATGCGTGTGAGTTATGCCGATTGCGGCAACACTCGCGCCTTTACCTGCCCGTATCATGGCTGGTCTTATGGTATTAACGGCGAGTTGATTGATGTACCGCTGGAACCTCGCGCCTACCCACAAGGGCTGTGTAAATCCCACTGGGGGTTAAACGAAGTTCCCTGTGTGGAGAGTTATAAGGGGCTGATTTTTGGCAACTGGGATACCTCCGCGCCGGGCCTGCGTGATTACCTGGGTGACATTGCCTGGTATCTGGATGGCATGCTGGATCGTCGCGAAGGCGGCACCGAAATTGTCGGCGGCGTACAAAAGTGGGTGATCAACTGCAACTGGAAATTCCCGGCAGAGCAGTTCGCCAGTGACCAGTATCATGCTCTGTTCAGCCATGCTTCTGCCGTTCAGGTATTAGGAGCGAAAGATGATGGCAGCGATAAGCGTCTCGGTGATGGACAAACCGCCCGCCCGGTGTGGGAAACCGCCAAAGATGCGCTGCAATTTGGTCAGGACGGTCACGGTAGCGGTTTCTTCTTTACTGAAAAACCGGATGCTAATGTCTGGGTCGATGGCGCGGTTTCCAGCTATTACCGCGAAACCTATGCCGAAGCAGAACAACGTTTAGGTGAAGTTCGCGCCCTGCGCCTGGCGGGTCATAACAATATTTTCCCCACGCTTTCCTGGCTCAACGGCACTGCCACACTCCGCGTCTGGCATCCGCGCGGCCCTGATCAAGTTGAAGTGTGGGCGTTCTGTATTACTGATAAAGCAGCCTCCGATGAAGTTAAAGCCGCTTTTGAAAACAGCGCCACTCGTGCTTTTGGTCCTGCTGGTTTTCTCGAGCAGGATGACTCGGAGAACTGGTGTGAAATCCAGAAATTGCTGAAAGGTCACCGCGCCCGCAACAGCAAACTGTGTCTGGAAATGGGGCTTGGTCAGGAAAAACGTCGCGACGACGGCATTCCAGGCATTACAAACTATATCTTCTCAGAAACGGCCGCCCGTGGAATGTATCAACGCTGGGCCGATCTCCTGAGCAGCGAAAGCTGGCAGGAAGTGCTCGATAAAACCGCCGCATACCAGCAGGAGGTGATGAAATGAGTGCGCAGGTTTCACTGGAGTTACATCACCGCATTAGCCAGTTTCTCTATCACGAAGCCAGTCTGCTGGATGACTGGAAATTTCGTGACTGGCTGGCGCAGCTCGACAAAGAGATTCGTTACACCATGCGCACCACGGTTAACGCGCAAACGCGTGACCGCCGCAAAGGCGTTCAGCCACCGACAACCTGGATTTTTAATGACACCAAAGACCAGCTGGAGCGGCGAATCGCGCGTCTGGAAACGGGCATGGCCTGGGCAGAAGAGCCGCCGTCGCGCACCCGTCACTTAATCAGCAACTGCCAGGTAAGCGAAACCGACATCCCAAACGTATTTGCCGTAAGGGTGAATTATCTACTTTATCGGGCACAAAAAGAGCGCGATGAAACATTCTATGTTGGAACGCGTTTCGACAAAGTTCGCCGTCTGGAAGATGACAACTGGCGCTTGCTGGAACGGGATATCGTCCTGGATCAAGCGGTGATCACTTCCCATAACCTGAGTGTACTGTTCTGATGAATCGAATTTATGCGTGTCCCGTTGCGGATGTGCCGGAGGGTGAGGCTCTCCGGATAGATACCTCGCCCGTCATCGCCTTGTTCAACGTGGGCGGCGAGTTTTATGCCATTAACGATCGTTGCAGCCATGGTAATGCGTCGATGTCAGAAGGGTATCTGGAAGATGACGCCACGGTGGAGTGCCCGCTGCACGCCGCCAGTTTTTGCCTGAAAACGGGGAAAGCATTATGCCTGCCCGCCACCGATCCGCTAACCACTTATCCAGTACACGTTGAAGGTGGTGACATCTTCATCGACTTACCGGAGGCGCAGCCATGAGCGATCTGCATAACGAGTCCATCTTTATTACCGGCGGCGGATCGGGATTAGGCCTGGCGCTGGTCGAGCGATTTATCGAAGAAGGCGCGCAGGTTGCCACGCTGGAACTGTCGGCGGCGAAAGTCGCCAGTCTGCGTCAGCGATTTGGTGAACATATTCTGGCGGTGGAAGGCAACGTGACCTGTTATGCCGATTATCAACGCGCGATCGATCAGATCCTGACTCGTTCCGGCAAGCTGGATTGTTTTATCGGCAATGCGGGCATCTGGGATCACAATGCCTCACTGGTTAATACTCCCGCAGAGACGCTCGAAACCGGTTTCCACGAGCTGTTTAACGTCAACGTACTCGGTTACCTGCTGGGCGCAAAAGCCTGCGCTCCGGCGTTAATCGCCAGTGAAGGCAGCATGATTTTCACACTGTCAAATGCCGCCTGGTATCCCGGCGGCGGTGGCCCGCTGTACACCGCCAGTAAACATGCCGCAACCGGACTTATTCGCCAACTGGCTTATGAACTGGCACCGAAAGTGCGGGTGAATGGCGTCGGCCCGTGTGGTATGGCCAGCGACCTGCGCGGCCCACAGGCGCTCGGGCAAAGTGAAACCTCGATAATGCAGTCTCTGACGCCGGAGAAAATTGCCGCCATATTACCGCTGCAATTTTTCCCGCAACCGGCGGATTTTACGGGTCCGTATGTGATGTTGGCATCGCGGCGCAATAATCGCGCATTAAGCGGTGTGATGATCAACGCTGATGCGGGTTTAGCGATTCGCGGCATTCGCCACGTAGCGGCTGGGCTGGATCTTTAAGGAAGCACGATGAAAGAAAAAACGATCATTATTGTCGGTGGTGGGCAAGCGGCGGCAATGGCTGCGGCCTCGCTACGCCAGCAAGGGTTCACCGGTGAGCTGCATCTGTTTTCCGATGAGCAACATCTTCCTTATGAACGCCCCCCGCTCTCGAAATCCATGTTGCTGGAAGATTCCCCGCAGTTACAGCAGGTGTTACCCGCTCACTGGTGGCAGGAAAACAACGTTCATTTGCATTCCGGTGTAAACATCATAACGCTGGGCCGCGACACACGAGAGTTAGTGTTAACCAACGGCGAAAGCTGGCACTGGGATCAGCTGTTTATAGCAACGGGCGCGGCAGCCCGACCACTGCCGTTGCTTGATGCACTGGGAGAACGCTGCTTTACCCTACGCCATGTCGGCGATGCCGCCAGACTGAGAGAAGTTCTGCAGCCCGAACGGTCAGTAGTAATTGTCGGTGCCGGAACTATTGGTCTGGAATTGGCGGCCAGCGCCACACAGCGTGGTTGTAAAGTGACAGTTATTGAGCTGGCGACAACAGTGATGGGGCGTAATGCGCCACCGCCCGTGCAACGCTATCTTTTGCAGCGCCATCGGCAGGCTGGTGTGCGCATTCTGCTCAATAATGCCATTGAACATGTGGTCGATGGTGAAAAAGTAGAACTGACGCTGCAAAGTGGCGAAACGCTTCGGGCCGATGTGGTGATTTACGGTATTGGTATCAGCGCCAACGACCAACTGGCTCGCGAGGCCAACCTTGATACTGCCAATGGTATTGTCATTGATGAAGCTTGCCGCACCTGCGATCCCGCGATCTTTGCCGGTGGCGATGTGGCAATCACCCGTCTTGATAATGGTGCACTACACCGCTGCGAAAGCTGGGAAAACGCCAATAACCAGGCGCAAATTGCCGCTGCCTCAATGTTGGGGCTACCGCTTCCGCGACTGCCGCCGCCGTGGTTCTGGAGCGATCAGTACAGTGATAACTTACAGTTTATTGGCGATATGCGTGGCGATGACTGGATTTGTCGTGGCAACCCGGAAACTCAGAAGGCGATTTGGTTTAATCTGCAAAACGGCGTGCTTATCGGTGCAGTCACGCTGAATCAGGGCCGTGAGATTCGCCCAATCCGCAAATGGATCCAGAGCGGCAAAACGTTTGATGCGAAACTGCTGATAGATGAGGACATCGCGCTTAAATCACTGTAACCAGGATAATTAGCGAATATCTCAACGCCTGGGGCGTGGCGAGGTACCAGAGTGTGTATTACGTTTAAATCACATTATCTTGCAAAGGGATTGGTTATGAACACACTACGTTATTTTGATTTTGGTGCTGCCCGCCCCGTTTTGTTATTAATTGCCCGTATCGCCGTGGTCTTAATTTTCATTATTTTTGGTTTTCCCAAAATGATGGGCTTTGACGGTACGGTCCAATATATGGCCTCGCTGGGCGCGCCAATGCCGATGCTGGCAGCGATTATTGCGGTAGTTATGGAAGTGCCCGCCGCGATTTTAATCGTGCTTGGCTTTTTCACCCGTCCGCTGGCGGTGCTGTTTATTTTCTACACGCTGGGTACAGCGGTAATTGGTCACCATTACTGGGATATGACCGGCGATGCCGTCGGGCCAAATATGATTAATTTCTGGAAGAATATCAGCATTGCAGGCGCATTCCTGCTGCTGGCGATTACCGGGCCTGGAGCGATTTCTCTCGATCGACGTTAGGAAAGATGCCGGATGCGGCGTGAACGCCAGATCCGGCCTACCGTTCCAACACCGATTGTAGGCCTGATAAGACGCGGCAAGCGTCGCATCAGGCATAGTCCGCCGAGTGCTACAAAATCGAAATTACCCCGTAGGCTTGTGCATCCGGCATTTTATAAATTACAGCAACTCCACCCGCAACGACATCTCTGACGTTGTTGATTCCCCCGGCGCAAGCGCAATGAGGTCACCTCCTTCCGGGCGATGATGGTCATCCGGCGCATGGCTCATCGGTTCCAGACAGAAGAAATCAAACGCATATCCTTTATCAAACGCCGGATCGGAAACAAAGATGAAATAACACGGTGCCGGCGGCGTCGTTTCCATGATGATGGCATAACTCTCCTGCGGCTGCTCAATGCGGGCCTGACCATTCCATCCGGCAAAGCCATTGTTTACCCACTGGCGCGGCAACGGCGCGAGCTGGTTGAAATCCAGCTGCTGCGGTAGCTGCTTGCAAAACTCCCCCGCCAGCCACTGCTCCCGTTCCAGCCAGTAACCGCTCGCCTGTGCCTGAATCCGCGTTTGCGACGACAACGGAAAATAAGGATGCCAGCCGGTACCAAATGGCAGCGTCTCTGTCCCTTGGTTGGTGACAGAGAGCGTCACCGTCAGCGTATCTGCCGTTAAATGAAACGCCTGACTTACCCGATACTGATAAATACCTGTGCGATGTTCATATACCAGACACAAGCTTTCATCGCTGCGCGAGACACATTGCCACTCGCCCAGCCAGCCGTCGCCGTGCAGATAGTGCGCATCCCATTCAATATTCGGTTGCAGTTGATACTCACGCCCCTGCCAGACAAAATGGTTGCCGCTCACCCGGTTTGCAAACGGCACCAGCGGAAAACAAGAGGCATCGGTTGCCACACCGCTTTTTTTACCGGGACGTAAGAGCGGCGTCACGTCACGCCAGAAGCCTTCGATGACGCCGCCCCGGTCAGAAACGTCCAGCTTTAGCGGCCCGTGAGATAAGGTATAGATGGTCATCCGCTGACTCCTTAATCCGGGAAGTTAATCACAACTTTCCCGCATTTGCCGCTCGCCATCAGCGCATAGGCATCACCTGCCTGTTCCAGCGTGAAGCGGTGGGTAATGGCGTTACGCGGCCACAGTTTCCAGTCCGTTAAATCGTGGGCGCATTTTTCCATATGGAACAGACTGGTCACCCAGGAGCCAATAATCCGCCGTTGATGATGCATCAGATCAGCGCTAACCTCGAACTCCACTTTTCCGGTTTCCCCGATGTAAACCACCCGTCCCCAGTCAGCAGTGGATTGCAACGCCAGTAAGCGACCTGCGGCATTACCGGAACAATCGAGCGCAACATCCGCGCCGCCGTGGGTAAGTTCGGCGATAATCTGCGGCAGACCTTCAGTGGTTGCTAAATAACCATGATCCATCACCCCTAACTGTTTCGCCATTGCCAGACGTTCCGGCAGCATATCAACGCCGATGATCCTTTTTGCACCGCGACCTTTCGCCAGCATCATCGCCATCATGCCGACCGGCCCCAGACCGACCACCAGCACGTTATCACTGCCGGAAACTTCGCCGCGCAAAATCCCTTCATACGCTGTACCAACGCCGCAACTGATAAACGCACCATCTTCATAGCTCAGCGCGTCCGGCAGGAGGATCAGATCTTTTTCTTCCGCCAGCAGGTATTCGGCATGACCGCCGTCACGCTGCCAGCCGTAAGCGGCTTTTCCTTCGCCAGTACAAGAGATAGGAAAACCGCGACGGCAGTTCGGGCAAAAACCACAGCCAGAAATGTGATACACCAGCACGCGGTCGCCCTCTTTAAAATGGCGACAACCTTGCCCCATCGCCACAATTTGCCCGCACGGTTCATGACCATTGATAAATCCCTGGTATAACGGTTTATCGGGCGCCGCCGCCGTGGCACGGTGCTGATGATAGATATAGTGGACATCGCTTCCGCAAATCCCGGAGGATTTCATTTTAATCAGTACCTGGTTAATCCCCGGCGTAGGCACCGCAACTTCCCGCAGATCGACGGTCGAATTTCCTGGTAAATAAGCTGCCAGCATCGTTTTCATAATTCCCTCATTAACAATACGATTAATTTTCATCCCTGCCGCACCCGCGCCAGGGGCGTTAAGGTTTAGCGTGTCGCTTTACTGCTTCGCTGGGTCAGCAAGATATTCGCCAGGACCGCCACCACGATGATGACGCCGCGCACCACCTGCTGGAAAAAAGAGTTAATCCCGAGCAACACCAGACCGTTACCGATTAGCGTAATCACCAGCACACCAAGCAACGTACCGAACAAGGAACCGCGACCGCCGGAAAGTGCCGTACCGCCGACCACGACCGCAGCGATGACGTCAAACTCCAGACCGTTTGCCGCACCTGCGTTACCAGAACCGAGGCGAGCTGCCAGCAAAATGCCGGTCACCGCCGCTAATAATCCCGAAAGGGTAAAAATAAGAATGCGCACCCGACGAACGTTGATACCGCACAACTGCGCTGCCGTCGCATTACCGCCAACAGCAAAAACCGAGCGCCCGAAGGCGGTTTTGCGGCTGATGAACACAAACAGTGCAAACAACACCATCATGATCAGCGCGGATACTGGCACACCGAGAAATTGTCCCCCCAGCCAGTCCAGTACCTCGTTTTCGTCAATCGGCACTGGCAGGGCGTTAGTCATAAACAGCCCCATTCCGCGCAGGGCGCTCCACAGCCCCAGCGTGGCAACGAAACTGGGCACGTTAAACACGCCGCGCAGCACGCCCGCCAGCGTCCCCATCAGCGCGCCTAACAGCAACACCAGCAGACAAGCAATCGCCAGCGGAACGTCAAATTGCAGCAAAAATGCCAGGCACACCGAGACAAAAGCCACCATTGGTCCAACGCTGACATCAATTTCACCGGAGATAATAATCAGCGTCATTGCCCAGGCGGCGATCCCGATGGTGGCAGCATCGCGCAGCACGTTCATTTGGTTATTCAATGAGATAAAGCCCGGTGCGTTCAGGGAGAAGACCAGATAAAGAATGGCGATTACCACCAGCAAACCAATCTCATTAATATGGCGACTGACAAATTGTTTGAGCGAGACGCTCTTGCCCTGCGGCAATGATAATGACGAAGCAGACATCTTCAGGTTCCTCGGTAAAATTCATCAGTGCACAGACAGAATGGCGGACATCAGCTCATCCACATTGACCGGCGAGTGAAACTCCTGCGAGAACGTACCGTGCTGTAATAACAGGATGCGGTCGCACACCAGCGGCAACTCCTCCACTTCACTGGAGATAAACACCACGCTTTTCCCTTCGGCAGCCAGCTCGCGGACAATACGGTAAATCTGCTGTTTGGCTTCGATATCGACGCCGCGCGTTGGCTCGTCGAGCAATAAAATCTGGCTGGCGGCATAGACCCAACGACCGATCACCACTTTTTGCTGATTGCCGCCAGAAAGCGTGCCGATGGGCGTTTCGCTACTGGCGGCCTTGACCGTCATCCGCTGCATCACCTCTTCGGTCAGGCGGCGGATGGTGGACCATTGCAGCACACCGTTGGCGCTGATTTTTTGCCGATTGGTCAGTACCGTATTTTCGTCAACGCCCAGCCAGGGAATGATCCCCGCTTCTTTGCGGTTTTCTGGCGTATAGCCAATGCCGCGTTTCAGCATCTCGCCGTAATCGGGGCGCGTGATTTTCTCGCCGTTGATAACAATTTCGCCCTGTTCATACGTCTCCAGTCCAACAATCGCCTTCAGCAATTCACTGCGCCCTGCCCCCAGCAGGCCAGCAATGCCGAGCACTTCGCCACGACGTAGCGTAAAGCTGATATTCTCCAGCTTGGGCTTATGGCGTAACGCACGGACTTCCAGCACGGCTTGATCCATAATTTCCTGAGGGGCAACCGGCGCAATATCAACGTGATCGCGCCCGAGCATTAGCGACACAATATGATGCGTAGAGGTGTTTTCGAGCATCACATCGCCCGCCACCTGACCATCGCGCATAACGGTGGCACAGGAGGCAATGCGGCGAATTTCTTCCATCCGGTGGCTGACATAAATCACCGCCACGCCCAGTGCCGACATCTTTTTCACGGCGCTTATCACCAGTTCAACTTCCGCACTGGCAAGCGAGCTGGTGGGTTCATCAAGAATGACCACGCGCGGCTCGCCCTTCATCACCCGCGCAATTTCCACCAGCTGCTTTTGCGCCGGGCTTAGTGTTGAAACAAGTTGTTCAGGACTAACGTCAACGCCCAACGCCTGCAAGCAACGTTGGGCGTCCTGCGCCATTTGCAGGTAATCAATCATGCCGTTGCGGCGGGGCCACTGACCGAGGCAGAGGTTTTCCGCCACTGTCAGCCCTTCCACCAGACTTAATTCCTGATAAACCGCGCGTACCCCCAGTTCAGCGGCACGGCGAGTCAGCGTAGCTTCGTCGCCTTCCAGTCGCGTCTCGCCAATCCAGATATCACCGCTATCCGGACGTTCGCTACCGGTAAGCATTCGAATGAGGGTCGATTTTCCCGCACCGTTTTTGCCTAACAGCGCGCGAACTTCGCCTTTATTGAGCGTAAAGTTAACGTTATCCAGCGCAACGACGCCGGGGTAACGCTTATTTCCTGCCACCACTTTTGCTACCGGAACTGCCTCTGTTGCCGTGAACATAGGGACCTCTGCGAATCAGCGATTAGGGCAGACCATCAACGTGCGTTGCCAGCCACTGTTTACCGTCTTCCGTTTTGGTATAGAGATCGATTGGTACCTGAATCACTTTTTCACCGTCGGCTTGTTTATTGATAACCTTCAATGTTTGCGCGAAAACAGCATTGCCCATTTTCTTACCGGAAATATCCACTACCGCTTTCAGCACCTGGTTATTTTCCAGTTCCTGTGCAATTTCAGTGGTCATATCCGAACCGAAAACGGCAATTTTTCCAGCCTGATTTTGATTACGTACCGCTTTTACCGCGCCGAGTGTCGCTCCACCCGATTCCCCCATAATGGCGTTGAGATCTGGCGTGGAGATAATCAGTTTTTCACCAACAGAAATCGCTTTATCTAAAACAGTCCCCTCCTGATTAGCGACAATTTGCGCGCCGGGAACACGGATTTTTAATACTTCTTCAAACCCTTTACGGCGCTGCACACAAACTTCAAAGGCTTCGCAATTGATGACGGCAATTTTCGGCTGGTCAATTTTGTTGGCAATAAAATAATCGGCGGCAGCGTTACCCAGTTTTTTACCAAATTCCAGCGGATCGCCGACCAGATACGCCGAGACATATTTATCGACACCTTTTTGATTAATACAGGTGTTGTAGCAAATCACCGGAATACCCGCTTCACTGGCGCGACGAACGGTACGGCTACTGCCATTTTCAGACACTGCCGATAAAATAATGGCATCGACATTACGCGCCACGAGGGTATCAACAAAGGTACTTTCTTTCGAAATATCGCCCTGGGCGTTAGTTTCAATTAACTGTACCTGTACTGAAGAATCTTTTGCCGCATCCTGAACGCCCTGGCGCACTCCAGCGTAATATCCCTGGGTATCAAGGTATATTGCGCCAATGGTCATTTCTTTATCCGCAGCCCTGGCAAATAAAGCGCTACCTAATAGCGTAGCCATTAATAATAGATTACGGGTTGTTCTCATTTTTTTAGGCATAGTGCCTCCTGTAGGGTTTTTATTTACAACGGCTTATTTTAATTATTTGAGCGTGAGCGGCAGCGCGTGCCGCTCAAATATTACAGTTAATAGTGTTTAGTGAACGTAGCTAAAAATAAAAGGCATCACGGTGGTAAATAATGCCGCTTTCGGCCAGGCTGGATTAATCGCCGTCAATTCAGCGCGAGCAGATTCGTATTGCGCAATCTCGCCTAATCCCGCAGCCGCCAGCATCGCCACCATCAGACATTTTTCTTTATGTTGCTGTTGTAAATCGCCATACAGCGACAACAAGTCAGGCTGCGAGACGGCAAAGAAATCCGCTTCGATACTGGTTTTTGCCATCTCTTGCGCCCACTGTTTCATTTCACTAAACAGTTGCTGTGCGGTTTGTTGTTCGCCCAGTAATCGCAGCGCCATCCCTTGCCAGAAGAGATAATCAACCGGTTGATCGTTGTAATAACTGTGGATGTTAATGGTGCGATCACCCGTCGCCGCCAGACGTAAACAACGCGTCGCTGCAGTTTCATCGCCCTGGGCTTTGGCACATATCGCCTGCCAGAACCAGATGTCGTTGTCAGTTTGCCCCGGTAAACGGCCTTCGCTTAAATTCTCCGGATAATGCAGCGCGGCATGAAGCAGTTCGCTGGCCTGCTGCGGCTCTCTGGCATCAAGATGCTGCCAGGCGCGTAATAACTGGTTGAGGATAAACTGGCTGGTGACCTTCCCTTCCCCGCCTTCCCACGGGTGGAATTTGCGCGTGGCGAGAATCTCTGCCGCTTTGTCGGCCTGACCCGTGAGATGCCACAAATTGAGCAGTTCTGCGGTCATGTCGTCGCGTTTCAGCGCAATTTCCAGATTATTTTCCAGACGCGCCAGTCGTTTCTCCGGTGTGGCTCCACTTAACTTATCAAGCAAATCCCGTTCGAAAAGCAGACGTGCATCCTGCGGCGCAAGCTGATAAGCATTATCAAGATAACGCGCAGCCAGTTCATAATCGTGTTGCTTATTCCACGCATGGATTGCCAGCCCACGCCATCCGTCGGCAAACTCCGGCGACATCTCAACGCAACGCTGCCATAAGGCAATGGCTTTGCCGTAGCTGCGCTTGTTGTAGTAAAAGCAGGCCAGTAAATGACGGGCAAACCAGCACTCTTCAATACTCTCCAGCGCCGCAACCTCTTCCAGCGTATTAGGGAAACGGACAAACTGCGGGAAGACATCAATAGCTTTTGCGACCAGTTCTCCGCGTTCAGCTTTTAGCAGCAAACTGGCTTGCAGGTAAAGCGGTAGCGTGCGCTGACAGTCCAGTGCGTTCAGCATCTCTGCCGCCAGAGCGGGCATGCCCCAGTTAATCAGTTGCCCGGCGGTCATCAGGGCGTTAACGTCGCGTCCCTGACACAGACCTCGCCACTGTACGAGGGCAGATTCGCTACGACCATCGAACCAGTTCAGCCACCACAGAGTGGCGTTCAGCGGATAATCACGCAGCAACTTCTCTCGCTGCAAACGCGCGTTGTCCTGACGACCACTTAACACCAGCAGCAGGTTATGCAGGCAAAGCACTTCCTGATTGGTTGGGCAGGCGCGAAGACTTTGTTGGCAAAAATCCAGACCCGCGTCGAAGTGACCATTACGCGCCGCCAGCCGTGCCAGACCATAATAGCCACCGGCTTTACTGTTGCCGCTCCAGACCGCACGCCAGAAATCCTCTTCGGCTTGTTGATATTGCCCCTGACGTTCGTAAGCACTGGCGCGAATTAAACTCGCCTGTCCGCACTGCGGGTTTTTGTTCAACGCATGTGCGCGTTTCAGCGCCTGAGTGGCATACGCCACCGTTTGCGGGAAGTCGGCGCGGTTATATTCCAGCATCGCCAACGCCAGGTTACAGCGATAATCCAGTGGGTCCAGCGCCACACCGCGCAGGTAGTAATCGAACGGTGAACGGCTGGCATGATGATATTGCTCCAGATGCTGACCGATAAACCAGGCTTCATCTGTACTGGTAATGTCTTGTGCTGCCAGTGGCGCTTTGGCGACGTCCGGCAACGGCAACTCTTGCGGCTGATGTTCCTGATAACTCAGTACGATATTGCCGTCAGCATCGGAGAGTTCAATGGTTAGTCTGTCAGGATTGATACCATGCAACACGCCCTGAATGGCGTTCGCTGGTGTCAGAGCAACGGCATCGTCGAGTAACGCGTTGCATCTGCCGATTTCGCGGATCGCCAGCCGGTATCCGTTCAACGGGGAGATGGCATACAGCCCCCACTCAATCCCCCGCTCACTACGCTGGAGTTTAATCACCGCATCGCGGGAGGCGTTTTGCACCATGCCCAGAGAATGATAAGGCAGGAAATACTGCTCGAAACGCTTCTCTTCGTAAGCATCAAGCCAGGTAAAATCGGGCTGGTTATCGGCAAAAATACCCGTCATCAGTTCGATATACGGGCCGTTATTGTCGGTCAGGCTCTTATCCCACGCCTGGCCGAATTCACTGTGTCCCCAGCTCCACTGTTTTTTACCTGGCGCGATGTGGTGGTTGGCAACGTGTAGCAAACCGCCATCTTCATCGTGACACCATGCGCCAACAAAATCGTACTGCGATTTTTCGGCCATATACGAAGTCGGCACTGGCACATTTTTATAGCGAGAAATATCCACTCCGGCGGAGTAGTCCACTTTGTAGTAAGTGCCGGTAGCGATAGGGAAAGCTGAAACAGCCCGTTTGCCGTGATCAAACACCGCCGTTACATCCGGCGGGAAAACGCTCTGATGCCCTTCGCCACCTTTCACTGCCGGGTTGGCCCACCACAAGAAATGACGCGGCGTGGCATTGCCGTTATAGACGCGGCTGGCAATCTCCAGCGCCGCACGGTCAGGGCGCAGCGTAAAGCCGGTCATCACCTGTAAACCGTGCATCGGCTCCGTTTCGCCAACCCACACAGTTTGTGCGCCGTCTTCATGGGCTTCAAGGGTGAAATCAACGGGCATAAAGGTGGTCGGGCGATGGTGTTGCGGCCAGTTAAACTCAATCCCGCCCGAAATCCACGGCCCCAATAGCCCTACCAGCGCCGGTTTAATCACCTCATTGTGATAGACAAAATCGCGCTGTTTCACTTTATCCCAAGCGCGATGCACCCGACCGCCCAACTCCGGCAGGATCATCACTTTGATGTAGTCGTTTTCCAGCCACACCGCTTGCCAGGATTTCAGGACTTTCTGCTCGCTTAGCGTATCGGTCACGCCGTAGGGATAAACCGCGCCGGACGATCCCTGATAAACGCGATTTTCCAGGAACATAGGGTGTATATCCTGCGGCCCGGTTTCATAAGTCGAGATCTCAACGCGCTCTTGCCACACTTTTACTGGAGTCATGGTGCCCTCAATATTAACAAGACATACTGAATTAAAAGATTTGTGGCAGTGTATTGAACAATCTGGCAATGTTTTCGCGGAATAATCACGCAATTAACTAAACAAGGTTTAGTGAATATGAGAGCCTGCATTAACAATCAACAGATCCGCCACCATAACAAATGCGTGATTCTGGAACTGCTGTACCGGCAAAAGCGCGCCAATAAATCAACGCTGGCCCGGCTGGCGCAAATTTCAATTCCAGCGGTCAGTAATATTTTGCAGGAGCTGGAAAGCGAAAAACGGGTGGTGAATATCGACGATGAAAGCCAGACGCGCGGGCACAGTAGCGGTACATGGCTGATCGCGCCGGAAGGTGACTGGACGCTGTGCCTGAACGTAACGCCCACCAGCATTGAGTGTCAGGTCGCTAATGCCTGTTTAAGTCCGAAAGGCGAATTTGAGTATTTTCAGATTGATGCACCGACACCGCAGGCTCTGTTGTCCGAAATCGAAAAATGCTGGCATCGTCATCGTAAACTGTGGCCGGACCGTACTATCAACCTGGCGCTGGCAATCCACGGTCAGGTTGATCCAGTGACTGGCGTGTCGCAAACCATGCCGCAAGCGCCGTGGACAACGCCGGTTGAGGTGAAGTATCTGCTGGAAGAGAAGCTGGGCATTCGGGTGATGGTCGATAATGACTGCGTGATGCTGGCGCTGGCGGAGAAATGGCAAAATAATTCGCAAGGACGGGATTTCTGCGTGATCAACGTTGATTACGGTATTGGCTCGTCGTTCGTGATTAACGAGCAAATTTATCGCGGCAGTTTGTATGGTAGCGGACAGATTGGTCACACCATCGTTAATCCGGATGGTGTCGTCTGCGACTGCGGACGTTATGGCTGCCTGGAAACCGTCGCCTCGTTAAGTGCATTAAAAAAACAGGCGCGGGTATGGCTAAAATCACAACCGGTTAATACTCAGCTTGATCCTGAAAAATTGACTACCGCGCAGTTAATCGCTGCCTGGCAGAGTGGAGAACCGTGGATCACCAGTTGGGTTGACCACAGTGCCAACGCCATTGGTTTGAGTCTGTATAACTTCCTCAATATCCTCAATATTAATCAGATTTGGCTGTATGGTCGCAGCTGCGCCTTTGGTGAGAACTGGCTTAATTCCATTATTCGCCAGACAGGATTTAACCCGTTCGACCGTGACGAAGGACCGAGCGTGAAAGCGACGCAAATTGGCTTTGGGCAATTAAGCCGCGCACAGCAGGTTCTGGGGATTGGCTATTTGTATGTTGAGGCGCAGTTACGACAGATTTGATGGCGCGATAACGTAACAAGGCTTCCCTAAGGAAGCCTTGATGATCACAAACGAAAAATTGCCTGATGCGCTACGCTTATCAGGCCTACACGGAGATTGCAATATATTGAATTTGCAATAATTTGTAGGCCGGATAAGGCGTTCACGCCGCATCCGGCATGAACAACGAGCACATTGTCAGCAAATCACCGTTTCGCTTATGCGTAAACCGGGTAACGTGCGCAGATGTCGAGAACTTTACCTTTGATGCGCTCGATAACGGCTTCATCATTGATGCTGTCCAGCACGTCACACATCCAGCCAGCCAGTTCTTTCGCTTCGGCTTCTTTAAAGCCACGACGTGTAATCGCCGGAGTACCCACGCGAATACCGGAGGTTACAAACGGGCTCTTCGGATCGTTCGGTACGCTGTTTTTGTTGACGGTGATGTTAGCACGGCCCAAAGCGGCGTCAGCTTCTTTACCGGTCAGGTTTTTATCAACCAGATCAACCAGGAACAGGTGGTTATCAGTACCGCCGGAAACCACTTTGTAACCGCGCTCCAGGAATACTTCTACCATCGCTTTAGCGTTTTTCGCAACCTGCTGTTGGTAAGTTTTGAACTCAGGTTCCATCGCTTCTTTCAGAGCAACCGCTTTACCAGCGATTACGTGCATCAACGGGCCGCCCTGACCACCAGGGAAAACGGCAGAGTTCAGTTTTTTGTACAGTTCTTCGCTACCGCCTTTCGCCAGGATCAGGCCGCCGCGCGGACCCGCCAGGGTTTTGTGAGTGGTGGTAGTCACTACGTGAGCATGAGGAACCGGGTTCGGGTAGACGCCAGCAGCGACCAGTCCCGCAACGTGCGCCATATCAACGAACAGGTAAGCACCGATGCTGTCAGCGATTTCACGCATTTTCGCCCAGTCAACCACGCCGGAATATGCAGAGAAGCCACCGATGATCATTTTCGGCTTGTGTTCTTTGGCTTGTTTTTCCAGATCGGCGTAGTCGATATGACCGGTAGCATCGATACCGTAAGGAACGATGTTGTACAGTTTACCGGAGAAGTTAACCGGAGAACCGTGAGTCAGGTGACCGCCATGTGCCAGGTTCATACCCAGAACGGTGTCGCCGGGTTCCAGCAGCGCGGTGTAGACCGCAAAGTTCGCCTGGGAGCCGGAGTGCGGCTGGACGTTAGCGTAGTCAGCGCCGAACAGTTCTTTCGCGCGATCGATCGCCAGTTGTTCAACGATATCAACATACTCGCAACCGCCGTAGTAGCGTTTGCCCGGATAACCTTCAGCATATTTGTTGGTCAGCTGAGAACCCTGCGCCTGCATTACGCGCGGGCTGGTGTAGTTTTCGGAGGCGATCAGTTCGATGTGCTCTTCCTGACGTACTTTTTCCTGCTCCATAGCCTGCCACAGTTCGGCATCATAATCGGCAATGTTCATTTCACGCTTTAACATCCGCATCTCCTGACTCAGCTAACAATAAAATTTTCGGCCTTTATAGGCGGTCCTGTTGGACAACGGCGAACAGTATAACCGAATCATTGTGCGATAACAGGTCTTGACAAAGGAATTTACGCAAACGATTACCTTCAGGCTGCGCAAGGCTTTGGAGAATAAAGAGCTTGCAACCGTAAACGGATTTCTTTTCAGGTTTGTGATGCAAATTTTTCACTTCATCACATTCTTTCTGAAAAACACCAAAGAACCATTTACATTGCAGGGCTATTTTTTATAAGATGCATTTGAGATACATCAATTAAGATGCAAAAAAAGGAAGACCATATGCTTGACGCTCAAACCATCGCTACAGTAAAAGCCACCATCCCTTTACTGGTGGAAACAGGGCCAAAGTTAACCGCCCATTTCTACGACCGTATGTTTACTCATAACCCAGAACTCAAAGAAATTTTTAACATGAGTAACCAGCGTAATGGCGATCAACGTGAAGCCCTGTTTAACGCTATTGCCGCCTACGCCAGCAATATTGAAAACCTGCCTGCGCTGTTACCAGCGGTAGAAAAAATCGCTCAGAAACACACCAGCTTCCAGATCAAACCGGAACAATACAATATCGTCGGTGAACACCTGTTGGCGACGCTGGACGAAATGTTCAGCCCGGGCCAGGAAGTACTGGACGCGTGGGGTAAAGCCTATGGCGTACTGGCTAATGTATTTATTAATCGCGAGGCGGAAATCTATAACGAAAACGCCAGCAAAGCCGGTGGCTGGGAAGGTACTCGCGATTTCCGCATTGTGGCTAAAACACCGCGCAGCGCACTTATCACCAGCTTCGAACTGGAGCCGGTCGACGGTGGCGCAGTGGCGGAATACCGTCCGGGGCAATATCTCGGCGTCTGGCTGAAGCCGGAAGGTTTTCCTCATCAGGAAATTCGTCAGTACTCTTTGACTCGCAAACCGGATGGCAAAGGCTATCGTATTGCGGTGAAACGCGAAGAGGGCGGGCAGGTATCCAACTGGCTGCACAATCACGCCAATGTTGGCGATGTCGTGAAACTGGTCGCTCCGGCAGGTGATTTCTTTATGGCTGTCGCAGATGACACACCAGTGACGTTAATCTCTGCCGGTGTCGGTCAAACACCAATGCTGGCAATGCTCGACACGCTGGCAAAAGCAGGTCATAGCGCTCAGGTAAACTGGTTCCATGCGGCAGAAAATGGCGATGTTCATGCCTTTGCCGATGAAGTTAAGGAACTGGGGCAAGCACTGCCACGCTTTACCGCGCACACCTGGTATCGTCAGCCGAGCGAAGCCGATCGCGCTAAAGGTCAGTTTGATAGTGAAGGTCTGATGGATTTGAGCAAACTGGAAGGTGCGTTCAGCGATCCGACAATGCAGTTCTATCTCTGCGGCCCGGTTGGCTTCATGCAGTTTGCCGCGAAACAGTTAGTGGACCTGGGTGTGAAACAGGAAAACATTCATTACGAATGCTTTGGCCCGCATAAAGTGCTGTGATTTGAGGTTGCCGGATGGAGACATCCGGCAACCCTGACGCGGTTTAAATTGCCGCGTCGTCCTCTTCGCCAGTACGGATACGAATGACCCGTGCCACGTCAAAGACGAAAATTTTACCGTCACCGATTTTGCCGGTTTGCGCCGTGCGAATAATCGTATCTACGCAGATATCGACAATGTCGTCCGGCACGACAATCTCAATTTTCACTTTCGGCAGAAAATCCACCATATACTCCGCGCCGCGATACAGCTCGGTATGGCCTTTCTGGCGGCCAAAACCTTTCACCTCGGTGACCGTCATGCCGGTAATGCCGACTTCAGCCAGTGCTTCGCGGACATCGTCCAGCTTGAAGGGTTTAATAATCGCATCAATCTTTTTCATGCTATTCCTTGAAAAGGTCGCCTGTCTTTTGATCTGCTAAACGTAACACATAACGCCAATTCATTCCTTGAAATCGTTTGCATCCAGCTCGTGTCGGGAAAGCAGTTTATAAAATTCTGTCCGGTTGCGCCCCGCCATTCTCGCCGCGTGGGTGACATTACCTTTGGTGATTTGCAGCAGCTTACGCAAGTAGTTGAGTTCAAACTGATTACGCGCCTCAACAAAGGTTGGCAGAGCCGTATTTTCGCCCTCCAGCGCCTGCTCGACTAACGCATCACTAATCACCGGAGATGATGTTAGCGCCACGCACTGTTCAATCACGTTGACCAACTGGCGCACATTACCCGGCCAGCTCGCGGTCATCAGTCGTTTCATTGCATCGGTGGAGAATGCGCGGACAAACGGTTTATGTCGCTCTGCCGCCTGGCGCAATAAGTGGTTTGCCAGTAGCGGAATGTCTTCTGTGCGCTCCGCCAATGCCGGAATTTTCAGACTGACAACGTTGAGGCGATAGTAGAGATCTTCACGGAATTCCCCGCGCGCCATCGCCTTTGGCAGGTCACGGTGAGTGGCGGAAATAATCCGCACGTCGATATCAATATCGCGGTTGCTGCCCAGCGGGCGCACTTTGCGCTCCTGCAACACGCGTAGCAGTTTGACCTGCAACGGTGCGGGCATGTCGCCAATCTCATCGAGAAACAGCGTACCGCCTTCCGCCGCCTGGAATAAACCTTCGCGATTGCTGACAGCGCCAGTAAACGCGCCACGCGCATGACCAAACAGCTCGGACTCCAGTAATTGCTCGGGCAATGCGCCACAGTTAATAGCAATAAACGGCTTGCTGTTGCGCGGGCTGGCGTTGTGGATCGCCTGGGCAAAAATCTCTTTCCCGGTACCGCTCTGACCGTTAATCAAAACGCTAACATCTGACTGCGCCACCAGCCTCGCCTGTTCCAGCAAACGCAGCATCAGCGGGCTGCGGGTGACAATCGCCTCGCGCCAGCGTTCGTCGGTGGTTGGCGCGGATTGTTCCAGCGCATCATCAATTGCCTGATACAGCGCGTCTTTATCGACGGGCTTGGTGAGGAAACTGAACACGCCCTGCTGTGTCGCGGCAACCGCATCGGGAATGGAGCCATGCGCGGTGAGGATGATTACTGGCATACCTGGCTGCACTTTCTGGATTTCAGCAAACAGTTGCATACCATCCATTTCATCCATCCGCAGATCGCTGATGACTAAATCTACTTTTTCGCGATTCAGTACCCGCAATCCTTCAGCTCCACTTTCTGCCGTGACCACGCTGTAGCCTTCGCTGGTCAGACGCAAGCCAAGCAGTTTCAGCAATCCTGGATCGTCATCGACCAGTAATAAATGCGCAGGTTTATGGCTCATCAGGAGTGACCTCATGGGTAGATGGCGCGGGCTTTTCACTCTCGTGCGGCGTATCCGGCGAGAAATTGCCAGCCGGTTTGCGGGTAGAGAGCTGACGTTCAATATCGGTCAGATTTTCCAGCTTGCGGGTGGTGAGCTCCAGTTGCTGCTGTAGAACGTGATGTTGCTGGCGCAAAGTATCCAGTTCGCTGTCGCTGGACTGCTGGAGTTTGCTGTAGCGTTGGCGCTCTTCCGCCAGTTGCAGTTGCAGCGCCTGACCGTCGCGCCAGAGTTGATACAGTGGGCGAACCTGTGCCGGGATCTCGGTACTTAACGCATCAATGCGCGCGACCAGCTGGCGGCGCTCATAAGGCGTAATTTTGGCGTCGGCGAGCAAAATCCCTTGTTTGAAGGTATTTTGCCAGCTGCCGTCGTCATATTGGCGGGCTTGCTGACGCGACTGCGCAGGCATTAAACGATCAGCACAATCCATCACCCGCAGCCAGTAAAGCGGATTGGTTTCGGTTGACTTACCTTGCAGTGCCCAGATGTCGCTGCATTCAGTAGAAAGATAGTCAGCCAGTTGATAAACCGGAATTTTTTCTTCTGCTGGCGTATCAATAGCTGGCTTATTGTGACTCTGCACGCAACCCAGCAATGCCAGACATGGCAGCCCTGCCAGCCATAGCCGTCGGGGCAATAATCGTTGAAAAATGTGTCGCATATTCACCAGACTTAAAACCTATCCCAGTGGGCGTAATTGTTGCAGGCAGTTTGGACATGGACAGCGCGGAGAAACCGGAGCGTACACGTAGTACGTAAGGATTTCGAGCACTGCACGGGACCAAACTGGCAAATAAAATAGCCTGATGGGATAGGCTCTTAACATTATTTCGTGTTTTTCGACGACGGTAATTCAATGCGGAAGCAAACCTCTTGCCCGCTCTCGTCGACCAGATACAGTTCCCCCTGCATACGGCGAATACAATCCCTGGCAATGCTTAATCCCAGACCGCTGCCCTTCACCGCCCCTTTTCGCTGGTGGCTTCCCTGAAAAAAGGGTTCGAAGATCATGGCGCGTTCCTCTTGCGGAATGGGTGTGCCCGTATTGATGACATCAATATAAACCCGCGCGCCATGTAAACTGCTGCGAAGGCAAATGTTACCGGATTCAGCCCCGTAGTGCACCGCATTGGAGTAAAGATTATCCAGTACGCTCATCAGCAGCATTGGCTCCGCCAGGCAAGCTGTTGCTTTGAGATCGACGTCGGTATGCATCATTTTAGCCCGTGCGGGCAGGCTATGAGCAGAAACCACTGTCTCCACCAGTGGCGCTAACTCAACATTCTCCAGTTCCACCGCACCGTCCGCCTGTTTACGGTTGTAATCAAGCAGTTGTTCGATCAGTTTTTGCAAATTGCGGCTGCTGCTATCAAGGATGCTCACCACCTCTTTTTGCTCGGGCGTAAGCGGCCCGACAACCTGGTCAGCCAGTAATTCAGTGCCCTCGCGCATACTCGCCAGCGGGGTTTTTAATTCATGAGATAAATGTCTTAAAAATTGATGACGTTGGGATTCCAGCCATGACAGGCGCTCACTTAACCAAAGAATACGTTGCCCAACCGAGCGTAACTCACTCGGTCCACTGAACGAAACGCTATTGCCCAGAGAACGCCCTTCCCCCAGACGGTTGATCATCCGTTCAATATTTTTCACCGGGCCGATAATCATCCGCGTGAAGAGCAGCACCATCACCAGACTTACCAGAAATAACACCAGCGATTGCCAACCAAAATATTGCCCACGTTCGGCGATTTCACGCTGAAGCTGCTGTCCACGAGAGAACACCACTGTGCGCGTGGCCTGTACCATTTCGGTATTGGCGCTGGCAAAGGCTTCCAGACGCGCGGCGGCGGCAGCATCGGGACCGCTGTTGTTACACTGAAGTTGAGCCAGATTGTTCAAGTCCTGACGCAATGCCTGGTATAGTTTATCGTCCGGCAGTACGCCTGCGTGGGCATCGAGCATTTCGCTATAACGCTTGCGCTGGCTTTGATAAACCTTCGCCAGGGTTGGGTCATCCAGCACGCAATACTGACGGTAGCTACGCTCCATCTCCAGCGCCGCGTTGGTCATCGCTTCACTGCGCCGGGCATCAATAAGCGTAGTGCGGTTAACCAGCGCCGCCTGATCGCTAAGCGCATTCAGGCTTTGCCAGGCTTGCCATGCCAGCACCAACAGGGGTAGCAGAATCAGCAAAAATGCCAGCATTACCAGTTGTCGTAATGAGCGGGGAAAAACGGGCCAGCGTTTCAAGGTGTTACTCTCGTCAGACGCGAATAGCCTGATGCTAACCGAGGGGAAGTTCAGATACAACAAAGCCGGGAATGACCCGGCTTTGTTATGGAATAAGGCGGTGCCTAACTCGACGTTTCGCCCGAGGGTTGATATAGCTAAGCTGATATCAGAAGTTGGACGGCAGGCACCTTGTTGTGCGTCATTCGAATTTTATGTAGCACGTCCCGAAGGGGCTGACATAAGTCGGTGAATGAGCCACTGATGACTATTATGCAGTAACTGTGCCAATAAATAAAATAGTTTGGTAACGTACTGATTATACGTTTTTTTGATGGATTTATGACTTCTTCGCTATTTGGGTGTAAATCAGCCATTGTGTCGCTAAAAAGAGACACCTTAAGATAAATTTATTAGATCCAAATAAAATCAATCAATTAAATGTCGCCAAAAAGCGACACGGTAAACCACCCATTGTCGTGATTTACAGACACAAAAAAAGCTCCCGGAGCTGGGAGCTTTTTTTGTGGTCGGCGTTTAATGCCGGATGCGGCGTGAATGCCACATCCGGGCAGCAAAACCAATAGCTTGACGACTTACCCCAACTGCTTACGCGCATTGCGGAAAATACGCATCCATGGGCCATCTTCCCCCCAGTTTTCCGGATGCCAGGAGTTACTGACAGTACGGAAAACACGTTCCGGGTGCGGCATCATAATGGTGACTCGACCATTTTCAGTCGTGACCGCCGTAATACCATTCGGAGAACCGTTCGGGTTAGCCGGGTAGGTTTCAGTGACTTTGCCGAAGTTATCGACATAGCGCAGTGCCACCAGCCCTTTGCTTTCCAGTGCCGCCAGATGCGCCGCATCGCGCACTTCCACGCGTCCTTCGCCGTGAGAGACAGCAATCGGCATCTGCGAACCCACCATCCCTTGCAACAGCAGAGACGGGCTTTGGGTCACTTCTACCAGGCTGAAACGCGCTTCAAAGCGATCGGAGGTGTTACGCACGAAACGTGGCCACAACTCGCTACCTGGGATCAGTTCGCGTAGGTTAGACATCATCTGGCAACCGTTACATACCCCCAGCGCCAGCGTTTGCGGACGGTGGAAGAAGGTTGCAAACTCATCGCGTACACGGTCATTGAACAGGATAGACTTCGCCCAGCCTTCACCAGCCCCCAGCACGTCACCGTAGGAGAATCCGCCGCACGCTACCAGAGCGTGGAAATCCTCCAGGCCCGTGCGTCCAGCCAGCAGGTCGCTCATATGCACATCGATTGCATCGAAGCCTGCACGGTGGAAAGCTGCCGCCATTTCAACATGCGAGTTCACCCCCTGCTCACGCAGCACGGCAACTTTCGGACGCGCACCAGTGGCAATATACGGTGCTGCCACATCTTCGTTGATATCAAACGACAGTTTCACATTCAGGCCCGGATCGGCGTCGTTAGATTTCGCCTGATGTTCCTGATCGGCACACTCCGGATTGTCACGCAGGCGCTGCATCTGCCAGGTAGTTTCTGCCCACCAGACACGCAACGTGGTGCGGCTTTCGCTGAATACAGTCTGCCCGTTGGCGGTAATTACAAAACGGTCACCGGAAACCGCCTGCCCAACATAATGGACGCAATCAGCAAGCCCATGCTGTGCCAGTACCGCTTCAACTGCTTCACGGTCAGCGGCTCGAACCTGAATCACCGCACCCAGTTCTTCGTTAAACAACGCCGCCAGGCGATCGTCGCCCAGAGAGGCGATATCCGCTTCAATACCGCAATGACCGGCAAAGGCCATTTCCGCCAGCGTCACCAGCAGGCCACCGTCAGAGCGGTCGTGGTACGCGAGCAGCTTACGCTGTGCAACCAGCGCCTGAATCGCGTCATAGAAGCCTTTCAGTTGCGCGACATCGCGTACATCTGCCGGTTTGTCGCCAAGCTGACGATAAACCTGCGCCAGCGCCGTTGCACCCAGCGCGTTATTGCCTTTGCCCAGATCAATCAGCAGCAGTGCGTTATCTTCGGTAGAAAGCTGCGGCGTGATGGTGTGACGCACATCTTCCACGCGGGCAAATGCAGAAATCACCAGCGACAGCGGCGACGTCATTTCGCGCTCTTCGCTACCTTCCTGCCAGCGGGTTTTCATCGACATGGAGTCTTTACCCACCGGAATCGTCAGGCCCAGCGCCGGACAAAGCTCTTCGCCCACCGCTTTAACGGCTTCATAAAGGCCCGCGTCTTCACCTGGATGACCTGCTGCCGCCATCCAGTTAGCGGAAAGTTTAATGCGTTTGATATCGCCAATCTGCGTAGCGGCGATGTTAGTTAATGCTTCACCGACCGCCAGGCGGGCAGAAGCGGCGAAATCCAGCAGTGCAACTGGCGCACGTTCGCCTATTGCCATCGCTTCACCGTAGTAACTGTCGAGGCTGGCGGTAGTGACTGCGCAGTTAGCGACCGGCACCTGCCACGGACCCACCATCTGATCGCGCGCCACCATGCCGGTTACGCTGCGATCGCCGATGGTCACCAGAAAGGTTTTCTCCGCCACAGTCGGCAGATGTAACACACGTTTCACCGCGTCAGCGATGGTGATCCCTTCACGGGCCAGCGCATCGCCTTTCGCTTTCAGCGTTTGCACATCGCGGGTCATCTTCGGCGTTTTGCCAAGTAGTACGTCGAGCGGCAGATCGATGGGTTGATTATCAAAATGACGATCGTGCAGAGAAAGATGTAATTCTTCGGTGGCCTCACCAATCACCGCGTACGGTGCGCGCTCACGCTTACACAGTTCGTCAAACAGCGGTAACTGATCGGCAGCAACGGCCAGCACGTAGCGTTCCTGGGATTCGTTACACCAGATTTCCAGCGGGCTCATGCCCGGTTCGTCGCTCAGGATATCGCGCAGTTCAAATTTACCGCCGCGCCCGCCGTCGCTCACCAGCTCCGGCATAGCATTAGAAAGACCACCCGCGCCAACGTCGTGGATAAACAGAATCGGGTTCGCGTCGCCAAGCTGCCAGCAGCGGTCGATCACTTCCTGGCAACGACGTTCCATTTCCGGGTTATCGCGCTGAACGGACGCGAAATCGAGATCCGCGTCAGACTGGCCGGAGGCCATGGAAGAGGCCGCGCCGCCGCCAAGACCGATGTTCATTGCCGGGCCGCCGAGAACGACCAGTTTCGCACCGACGTTGATCTCGCCTTTTTGTACGTGATCGGCGCGAATGTTGCCGATCCCACCCGCCAGCATGATCGGTTTGTGATACCCGCGCAGCTCTTCGCCGTTGTGGCTGTTCACTTTTTCTTCATAGGTACGGAAGTAGCCGTTCAGTGCCGGACGACCAAATTCGTTGTTAAATGCCGCGCCGCCCAGCGGACCTTCTGTCATGATGTCCAGCGCGGTGACAATGCGCTCAGGCTTACCGAAATCTTCTTCCCACGGTTGTTCAAAGCCAGGAATACGCAGGTTGGATACGGAGAAACCGACCAGGCCAGCTTTCGGCTTCGCGCCGCGGCCGGTGGCACCTTCATCGCGAATTTCGCCACCGGAACCGGTTGCCGCACCCGGCCACGGAGAAATCGCCGTTGGGTGGTTGTGGGTTTCGACTTTCATCAGGATGTGCGCCGGTTCCTGATGGAAATCGTAGCGGCCCGTTTCGTGGTCAGCAAAGTAGCGGCCCACTTCAGAACCTTCCATCACGGCGGCGTTATCTTTATAAGCCGAGAGAACGTGATCCGGCGTGGTTTCGAAGGTATTTTTGATCATCTTGAACAGCGATTTCGGTTGCTGTTCACCGTCGATAATCCAGTCGGCGTTAAAAATTTTATGACGGCAGTGCTCAGAGTTCGCCTGGGCGAACATATACAGCTCGATGTCGTTCGGGTTACGACCCAGCTTTGTGAATGCATCCTGCAGATAGTCAATTTCATCTTCCGCCAGTGCCAGGCCAAGACGCAGGTTAGCGTCGATTAGCGCCTGACGGCCCTGCCCCAGCAAATCAACGCTGGTGACCGGAGTCGGTTGATGGTGTGCAAACAGCTGCTCTGCATCATCTAAAGCAGAAAAGACCGTTTCCATCATGCGGTCGTGCAGTTCAGCGGTCACCTGCTGCCATTGTTCATGGGTCAGCGTACCGGCTTCTATATAGTAAGCAACGCCGCGCTCAAGGCGGTTTACCTGTTGCAGCCCGCAGTTATGGGCGATATCGGTCGCTTTCGAAGACCAGGGAGAGATGGTACCAGGACGCGGGGTCACCAGCAGGAGTTTACCTTGCGGGGCGTGGCTGGCGAGTGCCGGGCCATATTTCAGCAGGCGTTCAAGTTGTGCGTGCTCATCATCGTTTAACGGCGCATTGAGGTCAGCAAAATGGACATACTCGGCGTAAATATTGTGAACCGGGAGCCTGGCAGCCTGAAAACGTGCCAGCAGTTTGTTGATTCGGAATGCCGACAATGCAGGCGAACCACGCAGAATTTCCATCATAAGTCTCTCGTCTTCTAAGCTTTCGGTGTACCCAAGGGGGGGAAACGGGCGTCATTATAAAGAATCTGATGCGCTGACGAAACCGTTTGCGTGGAAATAAAATCACCATCGTGAATTAGCAACGCGTGCCGCCAATGGCTGTAATAAGTTGCCAACTGGCGCTGGTTTACGCAAAATGCCGCTCATTTATGAGTAAACCTTTCACTATTATTACGTTTTTTCAAGCTGGGATGCGCACGACACAGAGAATTAACTAATTGAAAAAATTAAAGATTAATTATCTGTTCATCGGCATTCTGGCACTGCTGCTCGCGGTCGCTCTCTGGCCATCCATTCCCTGGTTTGGTAAAGCCGACAACCGTATCGCCGCCATTCAAGCGCGGGGAGAGTTGCGTGTGAGCACTATTCATACCCCACTGACTTATAACGAAATCAACGGGAAACCTTTTGGCCTGGATTACGAACTGGCGAAACAGTTTGCCGAGTACCTCGGCGTAAAACTGAAAGTGACCGTGCGGCAGAATATCAGCCAGCTGTTTGACGACCTCGATAACGGCAACGCCGATCTGCTGGCTGCAGGACTGGTTTATAACAGTGAGCGGGTAAAAAACTATCAGCCTGGCCCTACCTACTATTCCGTGTCACAACAACTGGTTTATAAAGTGGGTCAGTATCGCCCGCGTACGCTGGGCAATCTGACAGCGGAGCAACTTACCATCGCACCAGGCCATGTGGTGGTTAACGATCTCCAGACCCTGAAAGAAACAAAATTCCCGGAATTAAGCTGGAAGGTAGACGACAAAAAAGGCTCAGCAGAACTAATGGAAGATGTCATCGAAGGAAAACTCGATTACACCATTGCTGATTCTGTCGCCATCAGCCTGTTTCAGCGCGTTCACCCGGAACTCGCTGTAGCGCTTGATATCACCGACGAACAGCCGGTGACATGGTTTAGCCCGTTAGATGGCGATAATACCCTTTCTGCCGCTCTGCTCGACTTCTTCAACGAAATGAATGAAGACGGCACGCTGGCACGCATTGAAGAGAAATACCTGGGGCATGGCGATGATTTTGATTACGTCGATACGCGCACGTTTTTACGCGCCGTCGATACCGTACTGCCGCAGTTGAAACCGCTGTTTGAGAAGTACGCCGAAGAAATTGACTGGCGTTTGCTGGCCGCTATTGCTTATCAGGAATCGCACTGGGATGCACAGGCCACTTCACCGACGGGCGTGCGCGGCATGATGATGTTAACCAAAAATACCGCGCAAAGCCTCGGCATTACGGATCGTACCGATGCCGAACAGAGTATCAGCGGCGGCGTGCGTTATTTGCAGGATATGATGAGTAAAGTGCCGGAAAGTGTGCCGGAGAACGAACGGATCTGGTTTGCCCTCGCCGCGTACAATATGGGCTATGCGCATATGCTGGATGCCCGCGCCCTGACGGCAAAAACTAAAGGTAATCCTGACAGTTGGGCTGACGTGAAACAGCGCCTGCCTTTACTTAGCCAGAAACCCTATTACAGCAAGCTGACTTACGGCTACGCACGTGGGCATGAAGCCTACGCTTATGTCGAAAATATTCGTAAGTATCAGATTAGCCTGGTGGGTTATCTGCAAGAGAAAGAGAAGCAGGCTACAGAAGCGGCGATGCAACTGGCGCAGGATTATCCGGCAGTATCGCCAACGGAGCTGGGCAAAGAGAAATTTCCTTTTCTCTCGTTTCTTTCCCAGTCGTCATCAAACTATTTGACCCACTCTCCCTCTCTGCTGTTTTCCAGGAAAGGGAGTGAAGAGAAACAAAATTAATCCGTCGAGGATTGCGCTTTTTTCTGCGCTTTAATTTCCTGGCGGCGCATGCGAAAGAAGTCACTGAGCAACGCCGCGCACTCGTCTGCCAGTATTCCTTCCGTTATTTCCACTCGATGATTCATACCCGGATGGTGCAGCACATCCATTAAAGATCCCGCAGCTCCCGTTTTCGCATCACGCGCACCAAAGACCACGCGACCAATACGACTGTGGATCATCGCTCCGGCACACATCACACATGGCTCAAGCGTGACATACAATGTGGCGTCGATCAGACGATAATTTTGCATCACAAGACCGCCCTGCCGCAGAGCCATGATTTCTGCATGCGCGGTGGGATCATGTCGACCAATCGGACGATTCCAGCCTTCGCCGATTACCCGATTGTTATGCACTAATACCGCGCCGACCGGTACTTCCCGCTCATCCCAGGCACGCTTCGCCAGCGTCATTGCATGACGCATCCAGTATTCGTGGCTAAATTCGACTTCAGTCAAAAAGAAAACTCCGGTTATAAAAGCGCGGCGCATTATACACGGACGCTATGCTTTACTCTATTCCAGTTGCTGGAGTTCACCGCGCGGGGTTACCCGCCAACGATGCTGGCAGAAATAAAGCAGTGGATTGTCCTGATTACTGTCGCTATAGCCACTGTACAGCCGCAGCGGCGTGCCAATTTTGCGCTCCAGTTGCGCGACCTTTTCATGTCCCAGACAACGCATCGTCAATATCCAACCGCCATAACCCCGCTGGATCTGACTGGCAATAAGATTAACCCGCGGCAACCAGGGCGTATCATAATAAACCGCTTCAACCAGCGGCTGCGGAGAGCCTGTGATCAACCAAATATCCGCATCGGAACTTAACAGATAGGTAGTCAAACGCTCCTGGACAAGCGGAAAAGCGGTAACATTGTCGCGAAACCAGTGCACAAAATCGGCCTGCAACGCCTGTAAGCGCGCTTCACTGTGACCAAAAGTGCATCCCCACAGAAGCAGACTCATCGGCCATCGTGCTGCACGACCTTTTATCAATAACGCGATGGCAATGACCGGCAACAACGGCAGGACAAGTAATGCATTCAGCGGTTGGCGACGCAGTAAATAACGCATAAAACTGCCGAACATATCCTGCTGATGCAATGTTCCATCTAAGTCAAAAAACACCACACGACGCTCGTGAGTTGCCAAACCATACTCCTCTGGACTGAAACATCCTGATTAATCTTCGCTACTACATAGCCTAACAGATAGATCATCACTTTTCCGGCAACAATCGACTGCATCATGGCTATCTGGAATTTTTAATTCATGGCAATTAGCAGCAATGGAATATAAAATTCACTCGCGTGTGTTTCATATTGCCTGTTGTCGCCATAATTTCATCGCGAGGAAAGATATGAACGGCTTACTTCGTATCCGTCAGCGTTACCAGGGGCTTGCCCAGAGTGATAAAAAACTGGCGGACTATTTGCTACTACAACCTGATACGGCGCGCCATTTAAGCTCTCAGCAACTGGCCAACGAAGCCGGAGTCAGTCAGTCCAGCGTCGTGAAGTTCGCGCAAAAACTCGGCTATAAAGGTTTTCCGGCATTGAAGTTGGCGTTGAGTGAAGCGCTGGCAAGCCAGCCGGAATCCCCTTCTGTGCCCATTCATAACCAAATCCGTGGTGATGATCCGTTACGGCTGGTCGGCGAAAAACTGATTAAAGAAAATACTGCCGCCATGTACGCAACGCTAAACGTTAATAGTGAAGAGAAACTGCATGAAGGCGTGGCAATGTTGCGCTCTGCGCGGCGGATAATTCTGACCGGTATTGGCGCTTCGGGTCTGGTGGCGCAAAACTTTGCCTGGAAGCTGATGAAGATTGGCTTCAATGCCGCCGCAGTGCGCGATATGCATGCGCTACTCGCCACAGTCCAGGCGTCGTCCCCTGACGATCTGTTATTAGCCATTTCCTACACTGGTGTACGACGCGAGTTAAACCTGGCGGCAGATGAGATGCTGCGAGTGGGCGGAAAAGTACTGGCGATTACCGGCTTTACTCCCAATGCCCTGCAACAACGCGCTTCTCACTGCCTGTATACCATTGCCGAAGAACAAGCGACAAACAGTGCTGCAATCTCTGCTTGTCACGCTCAGGGAATGTTAACGGATTTACTGTTCATTGCGCTGATTCAGCAGGATCTGGAACTGGCACCAGAACGTATTCGTCATAGTGAAGCGCTGGTGAAAAAACTGGTTTGAGTAAAGAATGCGCGTATAA
The DNA here is from genome assembly GCF_013369155.2 of Escherichia sp. 94.0001. NCBI lineage: Bacteria > Pseudomonadati > Pseudomonadota > Gammaproteobacteria > Enterobacterales > Enterobacteriaceae > Escherichia > Escherichia sp. 94.0001. The sequence goes on from NZ_JABWMS020000015.1 coordinate 63,789, forward strand.
TGCCCGCCCGGTTTGTGTTGTTTTGAGAGTTTCCTTATGGCGCTGTTAATCACTAAAAAATGCATCAATTGTGATATGTGTGAACCCGAATGCCCGAATGAGGCGATTTCAATGGGCGATCATATCTACGAGATTAACAGCGATAAGTGTACCGAGTGCGTAGGGCACTACGAGACACCAACCTGCCAGAAGGTGTGCCCGATCCCTAATACCATTGTGAAGGATCCACAACATGTCGAGACGGAAGAACAGTTGTGGGATAAATTTGTGCTAATGCACCACGCGGATAAGATTTAATATTTTGCTCTATGAGCAGGATATTGCTTATTTGCTCGTATAAAAGCGAAAGTTACATATTCATTTCCACGATGTCATTAATGAATATATTCATTAAATGAATTCCGATAATATATACGCCGACACTTACGTCTGATTATTAAAGGCGCGCCTGGCTGGTTAACCTGACGCGCCTTAAGTACGTTTCCTGGTGTTACAAGAACAGAAGGATCAGCTGTAAAACAGCAATGACGACTTTAATGACCCGTTTAATCTGGTATCGGCAATCAGTCATTCGTTTTTCCTTAAACAAGGAATGCAGCCGTTCAGATTAGCCCTTACATCTCCCCAAAACTGAACGTGCGAGTTATTGGAATCGAGTGCCGCACTCCACACCAGAGCTTTGACGACACCACTCGTTTCAATGGGGGAATTCAGTGGCATGGCGTAGAACACAGCAAAATATCCAATAACGACGCCAATTCTAATGTACTTATCAAAAAGCGGTCACGTTAATCTTTTCATCAATATCGATTTCTTCGTAAAGGCTCGAGTTTTTATGCTAAAGATTGCAAGTTGCTTGTACAGGATAACTAAATTGATCCATAATCATTTTTGTTGGAATCGTGTGCTGCACAAAATTAAAGTTGTAAAGTAAAACCCCCGTTCCTTACCAGTTCGGGGGTTTTACTTTTTAAAGAGAACGATATTATTTTAACTTTCGATAATTACCGTGGCACAAGCATAGTGGCGCTCATCTGCCAGCGTTACATGCATATTTACAACGCCGAGCTTTTCCGCCAGTTTTAATGCCTCGCCCCACAGTCGCAGCCGTGGCTTACCAAGCTCATCGTTAAATACTTCAAACTGATTAAACGCCAGACCATTGCGGATCCCGGTGCCAAACGCTTTTGCTGCGGCTTCTTTTACGGCAAAGCGTTTCGCCAGAAAACGCACCGGCTGGTGGTGCGTTTTCCAGATTGCCCATTCGTTATCGCTTAATACGCGGCGTGCCAGGCGCTCACCGGATCGGGCGATCACCGATTCAATGCGAGCGATCTCCACAATATCCGTACCTAAACCTAATATTGCCATTAGCCACGCTCTTCCAGCATCAAACGCTTCATTTCTGCCACCGCATCTTTCAGTCCGGTCATCACTGCACGACCAATAATGGCATGACCGATATTCAGTTCATGCATCTCAGGGATGGCGGCAATGGCTTTCACGTTGTGATAGGTCAGACCGTGACCAGCGTTAACTTTCAGACCGAGACTAGCGGCAAAGGTCGCGGCTTTGGCGATACGCGCCAGCTCTTGCGCCTGTTCGGCGTCAGTTTTGGCATCAGCATAGCAACCGGTGTGGATCTCGATAAACGGTGCGCCAACCTCTGCCGCGGCTTTGATCTGCTCTTCATCGGCGTCGATAAACAGAGAAACCTGAATCCCGGCATCCGCCAGACGTTTACAGGCATCGCGCATTTTGTCACGCTGCCCTGCGACGTCCAGGCCACCTTCGGTTGTGACTTCCTGGCGCTTTTCAGGTACCAGGCAGCAAAAATGCGGCTTTGTTTCAACGGCGATCGCCAGCATCTCTTCGGTCACCGCCATCTCCAGATTCATGCGGGTATCCAGCGTCTGACGCAGGATGCGCACGTCGCGGTCGGTAATGTGGCGACGATCTTCACGTAGATGCACGGTAATGCCATCCGCCCCCGCCTGCTCAGCAATAAACGCCGCCTGCACCGGATCCGGGTAAGCAGTACCACGTGCGTTACGCAGCGTTGCAATATGGTCAATGTTGACGCCTAACAGTAATTCAGCCATGACAATCCTCATCATTCATAATGTGTTTTCACCGTTCGCTTAGGCATAAACTGCCGGAACAGTTCCCTGCTCTTTAATGGTTTACCGCCAAGATACGGCTTAAGCGCCATGCGGGTAAAGCGTTTCGCGGCGCGTAGTGTGTCTGCGTCAGGAAATTCCCGCGCGTTTAACGCTTTTAACTGCCTTCCAGTGAACGTTTTATTGTCGATAACGACGCTTGCGATAAACCCTTTTTCTTCGCGATAACGATACGTCATGGTGTCATCTACCGGCTCGCCGCTACCCGCACAATGGGTAAAATTGACGCCATAACCCAGATGACCGAGCAGTGCCAGTTCAAAGCGGCGCAGCGCGGGTTCTGGCGTACCAGTGGCACCTGCAAGAGACTGAATGCAGTGCAAGTAATCGAAAAAGAGTTCAGAGAAGCGCGTCTCGTATTCCAGCACGCGGGAGAGAAGTTCGTTAATGTACAAACCACTGTAAAGGGTGATACCGCTTAATGGCAGCGCCAGCGAGACAGCTTCAGCACTGCGCAGCGTTTTGACTTCGCCACGCCCGCCAAAACGTAGCAAGAGAGGAGTGAAGGGCTGTAATGCACCTTTCAGAGTAGAGCGTTTAGAGCGTGCGCCTTTGGCAACCAGACGCACGCGACCCGATTCCTCCGTGAAGACGTCCAGCATCAGGCTGGTTTCGCTCCACGGGCGACTATGCAATACGAATGCGCGCTGCCAGCCTTCCATCATACTCGTCGCCTTTCAAGTTGCAGGTGCCTTGGCTGCACCCGTTCACCCTGGTCACTTACTTTAGTAAGCTCCCAGGGATTCACGGTCTTGCCGCCTTCCTGCACCTCGAAAGTCATAGAGTATGCTAATTAAAGATCGTCAACGTAACCGAGACTGCGCAGTGCGCGTTCGTCGTCGGCCCAGCCAGATTTCACTTTTACCCACAGTTCAAGGTGGACAGGCGCTTCGAACATTTCCTGCATGTCTTTACGCGCTTCAATTCCGATGGTTTTAATCTTGGCCCCTTTGTTGCCAATCACCATCTTCTTCTGCCCCTCACGCTCAACGAGAATCAAACCGTTGATGTCATAACCACCGCGTTCGTTAGAGACAAAACGTTCGATCTCCACGGTCACGGAATATGGCAGTTCAGCACCGAGGAAACGCATCAGTTTTTCGCGGATGATTTCAGACGCCATAAAACGCTGCGAGCGATCGGTGATGTAATCTTCCGGGAAGTGATGGGTCGCTTCAGGCAGATGCTTACGCACAATTGCCGCAATAGTGTCGACATTCAGCCCGGTTTCGGCAGAGATCGGCACGATATCGAGGAAGTTCATCTGGCTTGCCAGGAACTGTAAGTGTGGCAGCAGATCGGCTTTTTCCTGCACGTTGTCCACTTTATTCACCGCGAGGATTACCGGCGCTTTGCCATCGCGCAGTTTGTTGAGCACCATTTCATCGTCCGGCGTCCAGCGGGTGCCTTCAACGACAAAAATCACCAGCTCAACGTCGCCAATGGAACTGCTCGCCGCTTTGTTCATCAGGCGGTTAATGGCGCGTTTTTCTTCCATATGCAGGCCTGGGGTATCGACGTAGATCGCCTGATACGCGCCTTCAGTATGGATCCCTACAATGCGGTGACGAGTTGTCTGCGCCTTGCGGGAGGTGATGGAGATTTTCTGCCCCAACAATTTATTCAACAATGTGGATTTGCCAACGTTCGGACGTCCGACGATAGCAATAAATCCGCAGTAACTTTTATCGTTGCTCATTCCAGCTCCAGTTTTTTCAACGCCTGTTCGGCGGCAGCCTGCTCAGCCTTACGACGGCTTGAACCTGTGCCAACCACCGCTTCACTCAGGCCGCTGACCTGGCAGTGGATAGTAAATTCCTGATCGTGCGCTTCGCCACGTACCTGAACTACCAGATAAGTCGGCAGCGGCAGATGGCGACCCTGCAAATATTCTTGCAAGCGCGTTTTCGGATCTTTTTGTTTATCGCCTGGGCTAATTTCGTCCAGACGGGTTTGATACCAGTTAAGGATTAATTTCTCGACGGTTTGAATGTCACTGTCGAGGAATACGCCACCAATTAATGCTTCGACGGTGTCGGCGAGAATTGACTCACGACGAAATCCACCGCTTTTAAGTTCACCTGGCCCTAAACGTAAGCACTCGCCTAACTCAAATTCGCGCGCCAGTTCAGCCAGCGTATTGCCACGGACCAGTGTGGCGCGCATCCGGCTCATATCGCCTTCATCCACACGAGGGAAACGGTGATAAAGCGCATTGGCGATAACGTAGCTCAGAATAGAGTCGCCTAAAAATTCTAAACGCTCGTTATGTTTGCTGCTGGCACTACGATGAGTTAATGCCTGCTGCAACAGTTCCTGATGATTAAAAGTGTAGCCCAGCTTCCGTTGAAGCCGATTAATTACGATGGGGTTCATGCGATACCAATAAATAAATGCGTCAACAATTCAGCACACGAAACAGACCTGATATACATGGCTCTACTAACTGCTTCGCTGCAGTTTCAGTTTACCGGTATATGGGGACCAACGCTGTTTCGTGTGCCGTGGCAACCTGGAGGTGCCAACCTTAAACTTCGGGGGAATATTCTATACACAACGACGGGGGATGTCGTTAGCCACGGGAGATTTATCTCATAAATAATTCACGTTGTCGCCATTACGGCGACAACGTGAACGAAGATAAGCTATTAATGGATGCCGCCAATACGACTTAAGCGCACACCTGTCGGCCATTCGCCTTCTTGCTTATCGAAACTCATCCAGATAGCCGTTGCCCGACCGACCAGATTCGCTTCCGGCACAAAGCCCCAGTAACGGCTGTCCGCGCTGTTGTCACGGTTGTCACCCATCATGAAGTATTGGCCCGGTGGAACAATCCAGGTTGCCAGTTGTTGCCCTGGCTGCTGGTAATACATCCCCACCTGATCCTGCGCAATCGGCACTGTCAGAATACGGTGCGTCACATCACCCAGAGTCTCTTTACGCTCGGAAAGACGAATTCCATTTTCTTTGGTTTCGTTTTTCGGCACTTCAAAGAATCCGCTGGTTGCTTCCCCACCATTACGACGTGAGAAGGTCTGAACGAAATCGCTCGGTTCCACGTTTGAGTAGGTGACCGGCAGCGCGTTTTCACACGCCTGACCGGAGCTACATCCCGGCTGAATCGTCAGCTCTTTTGAAACCGGATCGTAAGTGACTTTATCGCCCGGTAAACCCACCGCACGCTTGATGTAATCAAGCTTTGGATCTTCCGGGTATTTAAAGACCACGATATCGCCACGTTTCGGATGACCGGTTTCGATCAGCGTTTTCTGGTAGATAGGATCTTTAATGCCGTAAGCAAACTTTTCTACCAGAATAAAGTCACCGATTAACAGAGTCGGCATCATCGAACCTGACGGGATCTGGAACGGTTCATAAATAAACGAACGCACAATCAATACGATAGCCAGCACCGGAAAAACAGAAGCACCGGTTTCCAGCCAGCCAGGCTTCGGCGCAACTTTCTTCAGCGTTGCTTTATCCAGTGAGTCACCGGCAGCCGCCTGCGCCGCTGCCTGACGTTCCCGCCGTTTAGGTGCGAAAAAGAATTTATCCACGCACCATAAAATGCCCGTCACCAGTGTGGCAATCACCAGAATCAGGGCAAACATATTCGCCATGCCAACTCCTAAGGGTTATTTGTTGTCTTTGCCGACGTGCAGAATGGCGAGGAACGCTTCCTGCGGCAGCTCGACGTTACCGATCTGCTTCATGCGTTTCTTACCTTCTTTCTGCTTCTGCAGCAGCTTTTTCTTACGGCTGATATCGCCGCCATAACATTTAGCCAGTACGTTTTTACGCAGCTGTTTCACGGTGGAGCGCGCAATGATGTGCGTACCAATCGCAGCCTGAATGGCGATATCAAACTGCTGGCGTGGGATCAGATCTTTCATCTTCTCCACCAGCTCGCGACCGCGGTTTTGCGAATTATCACGGTGGGTGATCAACGCCAGCGCATCAACACGTTCACCGTTGATTAATACGTCTACACGTACCATGTCGGACGCCTGGAAGCGTTTGAAGTTGTAATCCAGAGACGCATAACCACGCGAGGTAGATTTCAGGCGATCGAAGAAGTCGAGCACCACTTCCGCCATCGGGATCTCGTAGGTCAACGCTACCTGGTTACCGTGGTAAACCATGTTAGTTTGTACGCCACGTTTTTCTACGCACAGCGTAATAACGTTACCGAGATATGCCTGCGGCAATAGCATGTGACACTCTGCAATCGGCTCGCGCAGTTCGTAGATGTTATTTACCGCTGGCAGCTTCGATGGGCTGTCGACGTAAATAACTTCTCTTGACGTAGTTTCAACTTCATACACTACGGTCGGCGCCGTGGTGATCAGATCCAGATCGTATTCACGTTCCAGACGTTCCTGAATGATCTCCATGTGCAGCAGGCCGAGGAAGCCGCAGCGGAAACCAAAGCCCAACGCGCTGGAGCTTTCCGGCTCATAGAACAGTGAGGCATCATTCAGGCTGAGTTTGCCCAGCGCGTCACGGAAGGCTTCATAGTCGTCAGAGCTTACCGGGAACAAGCCTGCGTAAACCTGCGGTTTGACTTTCTTAAAGCCAGGCAGCGCCTTTTCTGCCGGATTACGCGCCAGTGTTAAGGTATCGCCTACCGGTGCACCGTGGATGTCTTTGATCGCACATACTAACCAGCCAACTTCACCGCATTTCAGTTCAGTGCGGTCAACCTGCTTCGGCGTGAAAATACCCAGACGGTCGGCGTTATAGGTCTGCCCGGTACTCATGACTTTCACTTTGTCGCCCTTACGCAGGGTGCCGTTTTTAATACGGATAAGTGAAACAACGCCCAGGTAGTTGTCGAACCAGGAGTCGATAATTAGCGCCTGTAACGGGCCTTCCGGATCGCCTTCCGGCGGCGGAATATCTCGCACCAGACGTTCGAGAACGTCCTGCACACCAACGCCGGTTTTCGCTGAGCAGCGCACTGCGTCGGTGGCGTCGATACCAACGATATCTTCAATTTCTTCTGCTACGCGTTCAGGATCAGCTGCCGGCAGGTCAATCTTGTTCAGTACCGGCACTACTTCGAGATCCATTTCCATCGCGGTGTAGCAGTTTGCCAGGGTTTGCGCTTCTACGCCCTGCCCGGCGTCGACCACCAGCAATGCACCTTCACAGGCAGCCAGCGAACGGGAAACTTCATAGGAGAAGTCTACGTGGCCCGGGGTGTCGATAAAGTTAAGCTGATAGGTTTCGCCGTCAGACGCTTTGTAATCCAGCGTCACGCTTTGCGCTTTGATGGTAATGCCACGCTCACGCTCAAGATCCATGGAATCGAGAACCTGCGCCTCCATTTCACGGTCAGACAGGCCACCGCAGATCTGGATAATACGGTCAGACAGCGTCGATTTACCGTGGTCAATGTGAGCTATGATCGAAAAGTTACGTATATTCTTCATAAAGTATGATTATTGTGCCTTAATGCCCGGTTAACCAGGCTTTTAGAAGTCGCTGTTCTGAGCTTAACGTCTGTATTAATAGAAACGCCGCATTCTACACTACAACATTGAGGCGAGGAAATGTTCATACGGTATGGATTGTGGTATCTGGAAACGTCCTCGCATTTGTTATGCAAAATGCAACAAAGCCAGTGAAATCACTGGCTCGCGTCTTCCGAAGATGTTTCAAATCGCACAAGGCCTGGCGGCAATGCCACGCTTAAGATGATCGGTTGCCATTCCGCCCGGGCAGCAAACTTTCGCGAGTAGCCGCGTGCAATCAGGAATCCACCAACGCCGCCGAGAATCGCACCGCATAATGCTGCAAGATCTGAAGCAAAGAGTAGCTGAAATAACGAAGCGATGAGGAATAATCCCACCAACGGCGACATATAAACCAGTAATGCGGAGCTAAGCAGGCTGCCTTCGGTGATTCCTAATTCCACTTTTTGCCCCGGCACTAATGGTTCATCACAGGGTACGACAATGGTATGCGTGGTTTGTGGGCCAAGTTTATTCAGCACGCGGCTACCGCAACCGACACGGGAAGCACAGCTGCTGCATGAGGCTTTAACATCACAACTGACCAGCGCCTGCCCGTTTTGCCAGGAGACGACAGTAGCCCACTCTTTGATCATTGCGCTGCCCCAAACTTAATATTCTCGGCAATGCGTTTCGCCGTTTGTGGCGGCAGTTCGCCGACAATGGTGATTTCGGCGTTATCACGTACGCTTGTACTGACGGTTCTGCGTCCGGTGCGCAACATCTGATCGGTGCTCGATGGCGTAGCGCGGTTAACGTTTACCGAGAAGCTGAATAATCCGTCGGAATAGAGACGTGATTCGATAGGCATGTTGTCCATCGTCGGTAACGGACGTCGGCTGCTGGAAACCTCACTAAACCCCTGTGGCAACCAGGTTGGCGCCCAGCTGAATTTAGCTTTTTCACCTACAGGAACAGAAAGCAGCGGCGGCAGATTTGCTTTCGCCAGCGTCTGCATACTGCTGCTGATATCCTGATTAACGTTAAAAGCAATCACGCGAAATTGTTCCAGCGTTTCACCATCGCGATCAAGGAGATCAACCCGCATCGGTAATTTCGATTCGGTGTCCATCCACACGATGTAGCTGTAGCGTGTGCCATCACGGGCCACCACGCGAATGACTTCGCAAAGACGATCAGCAATACGCGTGCGTCCCACGGAGATAAAGTCGTAGTAAGGAGAAAGGCGTTTGAAATCGGTATAGATGAGCGATGGCAGAGAATCAACAATGTAATCGCCATTAAGCGTGAACGGTTCAAGGCCCGGTTCAAAGTAGCTGATTTCATTGCCGCGCTGTACCACTTCCCGGCGCGGGCCATCCATTTGCAACAATTGTGCAAGAGGACGGTTATCGAGGCGTGCATGTCGATAACGCAGAGACTCAACACCCTGTTTATTGATGCTGATGAATGACAGCTCGTAATTCAGTGACTGACTGGCCAGGTTCATCTGCTGTAATAACGCCCCGGACGCGGGAGTGGCCGAGGCGTTAGCAGAGAATAACAGGCTACCTGTCACTAATGACATGGCAAACCAAAGTTGCTTCATTACTGCGATTGCGTTCCTAAAGTTTGAATTCCTGGCACCTGTACAGCGGCTTGCTGTGTTTGGGCCTGCTCAAACTGAAGCTGTTCAGAGTGGAGTCGACGTTGCAGTTCGTAATCCTGCAACATTGCATTAATGCGACGACGCTGCTCCTGTACCTGCTGCTGTTGACCATTATTTGCAGTCGCTTCAGAAGGTACTCCCAGGCTAACCGGGCTGGCTTTACCCATCATCGGCAGTGTATTAAATACTGGCGTTTCGGGCTGCTGGGACGTTTCAGATTGCCCATTATAGTGCTGGACGCCAACGATAACTGCAAGCGATACGCATGCTGCTACGCCCATTTGGGTAAGCTGTGCCGCCCACGGACGAACTTTCTGCCAGAATGGCATTTTCTGCCATTGATGCGGCGCAGGCTGGGCTTCCGGGATCAATGTCGCCGGTTGACGTACTGGCTCTTCTTCAATGGCGGCCATTACGCGTGAAGAGATATCGAAATGGAGCACCTCGGGAGTATCACCCCGCATTGAGTCACGGATTAAGTGATAGCTTTCCCAGGTTTTCTGCATTTCTGGGTTATGAGCCAGTTCGTTAAGCAGCTCACTATCCAGCGTTTCGCCATCCATTAAAGCGGAAAGTTGTTCTTTCTGCATGCCTAATACCCTTATCCAGTATCCCGCTATCGTCAACGCCTGATAAGCGGTTGAACTTTGTTATCAATAGCTTCCCTCGCTCGGAAGATACGTGAACGCACCGTACCTACCGGACAATCCATGATAGCGGCTATCTCTTCATAGCTCAGGCCATCCAGCTCCCGCAAGGTTATTGCCATGCGTAAATCTTCCGGGAGGGACTCAATAGTTCGGAAAACTATCTGTCTCAGTTCTTCTGACAACATTAAGTTCTCAGGGTTCGAAATTTCTTTCAACGCGCCGCCACTTTCGAAGTTTTCAGCTTCAATGGCATCCACATCACTGGAAGGTGGACGACGCCCCTGAGCAACCAGGTAATTTTTCGCTGTATTTACAGCAATCCGATACAGCCATGTATAAAAAGCGCTATCTCCCCGGAACGAATCCAGCGCACGATAGGCTTTAATAAAAGCTTCTTGTACCACATCGGGAACATCACCCGACGGCACATAGCGGGAAACCAGACTCGCCACTTTATGCTGATAGCGCACTACCAGTAAGTTAAAGGCTTTCTGATCTCCCTTCTGGACCCGTTCAACCAGGACCTGGTCCGTTAACTGCTCGCTCATCCGAGGTAAAGTCTCCCCAAACCAAATTTCCACGCGCTATCGAAACGCCACTCCATTAGCTGCAATTTGAGCAAGCAAAGGGTTAGAGTGTCTCGTTTTTGTAAAGTTCCGTAACGCATCTGTTTTTGTTTGTCATGCTGTAGACGGATCATTATCTATCATTATAAGTCTACAGAATCTGAACATCGCATTATCTGTGTAGAAATGCCCATTTAACTGCCTGAAGAGTAACCCAACGGCCTTTTTATTTCACCACCTAATCCTTCGCCAGCCAGTAACTTCTCGTTTTCTCGTCGCCGTGATTCGGTCTGTTTAGCCTCTGTAACAAAAATTAAAATAGCAGGTGTTTAATCGCACAACATGATGCTATACTGACCAAACCGTGTTTAGTAAATTAAACAAAGAAAATGAATACTCTCCCTGAACATTCATGTGACGTGTTGATTATCGGTAGCGGCGCTGCCGGGCTTTCACTGGCGCTACGTCTGGCTGATCGGCATCATGTCATCGTTCTAAGTAAAGGCCCAGTCACGGAAGGTTCAACATTTTATGCCCAGGGCGGAATTGCCGCCGTGTTTGATGAAACTGACAGCATTGATTCGCATGTGGAAGACACAATGATAGCCGGTGCTGGTATTTGTGATCGCCATGCAGTTGAATTTGTCGCCAGCAATGCGCGTTCCTGTGTGCAATGGTTAATCGACCAGGGGGTGTTGTTTGATACCCACGTTCAATCGAATGGCGAAGAAAGTTACCATTTGACCCGTGAAGGTGGACATAGTCACCGACGAATTCTTCATGCTGCGGACGCCACCGGTAAAGAAGTAGAAACCACACTAGTGAGCAAGGCGCAGAACCATCCGAATATTCGCGTGCTGGAGCGCAGCAACGCGGTTGATCTGATTGTCTCTGACAAAATTGGCCTGCCGGGCACGCGACGAGTTGTAGGCGCGTGGGTATGGAACCGAAATAAAGAAACGGTTGAAACCTGCCACGCAAAAGCAGTGGTGCTGGCAACCGGCGGTGCGTCAAAAGTTTACCAGTACACTACCAATCCGGATATTTCTTCTGGCGATGGTATTGCTATGGCGTGGCGCGCGGGCTGCCGGGTCGCCAATCTCGAATTTAATCAGTTCCATCCTACCGCGCTGTATCATCCGCAGGCACGCAATTTTCTGTTAACGGAAGCACTGCGCGGCGAAGGCGCTTATCTCAAGCGACCGGATGGCACACGTTTCATGCCTGATTTTGACGAGCGCGGCGAACTGGCTCCGCGCGATATTGTCGCCCGTGCTATTGATCACGAAATGAAACGCCTCGGCGCAGATTGTATGTTCCTCGATATCAGCCATAAGCCCGCCGATTTTATTCGTCAGCATTTCCCGATGATTTATGAAAAGTTATTGGGACTGGGGATTGATCTCACGAAAGACCCTGTGCCGATTGTGCCTGCTGCACACTATACCTGCGGTGGTGTAATGGTTGATGATCATGGGCGTACGGACGTCGAAGGTTTGTACGCCATTGGCGAAGTGAGTTATACCGGCTTACACGGCGCTAACCGCATGGCCTCGAATTCATTACTGGAGTGTCTGGTTTACGGCTGGTCGGCGGCGGAGGATATTACCAGGCGTATGCCTTATGCCCACGACGTCAGTACGTTACCGCCGTGGGATGAAAGCCGTGTTGAGAACCCTGACGAACTGGTGGTGATTCAACATAACTGGCACGAGCTACGTCTGTTTATGTGGGATTACGTCGGCATTGTGCGCACAACGAAACGTCTGGAACGCGCCCTGCGGCGAATCAATATGCTTCAGCAGGAAATAGACGAATATTACGCCCATTTCCGCGTATCAAATAATTTGCTGGAGCTGCGTAATCTGGTACAGGTTGCCGAGTTGATTGTTCGCTGTGCGATGATGCGCAAAGAGAGCCGTGGCCTGCATTTTACGCTGGATTACCCACAGCTACTCACGCATTCCGGTCCATCGATCCTTTCCCCCAGCAATCATTACATAAACAGATAAAAAGCCTGGGTCAGCGCCGTGTACGCTTCGGAATAGTTCTGGTCTGGCCCACGAATGACTAAGCGATCGCTAAAGCATTCTCCCGCCTGTGGGGAGAATGCCAGCAGCACCCGATGCGGCTGTCGCGTTTCGTTTTCCGCCACATCCGTCCGTAAACGTAAATGCCAGCCCATTCTTAATGCCAATTCAGTAAAACCATTACCAATCTGCTCTGGCAACACCACGCAAAAAAATCCCTCTTCAGTAATGCACTCCGCCGCGCAGGTTAGCAACGATTGATGATCAAGCGTAGTGGTATAGCGTGCCTGTTCCCTCTGCGGCGTAGCGCACTCAACGCCCTGCTGATAATAAGGCGGGTTACTGATGATTAAATCAAAGCGTGCTGTCTGCTGGGTGATCCACTGCTGAATATCCGCCGGATAGATATTAATCCGCTCTGCCCAAGGGGACTGGTTGATATTTTCCTGCGCCTGAGTCGCAGCTTCACCTTCCAGTTCAACGGCATCAATCATCACGCTGTCATCGGTTCGCTGCGCCAGCATTAATGCCAGCAACCCGCTACCCGCGCCGATATCAAGGCAACGTTTTACCCCAGCCACCGGTGCCCATGCGCCCAGCAAAATGCCATCCGTTCCCACTTTCATCGCACAGCGATCGTGAGCAACAAAAAACTGTTTAAAAGTAAATCCATTACGACGAAGCACGGATGTAGACTGTGACATGAAAATAAAACCTTGCAGGAAAAACGGCGATAGCACCGGGTGAGAACAATACCCGAGAAGCGATATCCATACAAACAGATGAAGATTGCAGCCGTAACGTCTATAATCAGCGCCCCACACAGAGGTAGAACATGACTGTAACGACTTTTTCCGAACTTGAACTCGACGAAAGCCTGCTGGAAGCCCTCCAGGATAAAGGTTTCACTCGCCCGACCGCCATTCAGGCTGCCGCCATTCCGCCTGCGCTCGATGGCCGTGATGTACTCGGTTCTGCGCCGACAGGCACCGGTAAAACGGCGGCGTATCTGCTGCCAGCGTTGCAGCACCTGCTCGATTTTCCCCGTAAGAAATCCGGTCCGCCGCGTATTTTGATCCTCACCCCGACTCGCGAATTGGCGATGCAGGTGGCCGATCATGCCCGCGAACTGGCGAAACATACGCATCTGGATATCGCCACCATCACCGGCGGCGTAGCCTATATGAACCACGCGGAAGTATTCAGCGAAAACCAGGATATCGTGGTTGCCACGACCGGACGTCTGCTGCAATACATAAAAGAAGAGAACTTCGATTGCCGCGCGGTTGAAACGCTGATCCTCGACGAAGCAGACCGTATGCTGGATATGGGTTTTGCTCAGGATATCGAACATATTGCAGGCGAAACGCGCTGGCGTAAACAGACCCTGCTCTTCTCGGCAACGCTTGAAGGCGATGCCATTCAGGATTTTGCCGAGCGTCTGCTTGAAGATCCGGTGGAAGTTTCTGCGAATCCATCCACCCGTGAGCGCAAAAAGATTCATCAGTGGTATTACCGTGCTGATGATCTTGAGCATAAAACCGCATTACTGGTGCATCTGTTAAAACAACCGGAAGCGACCCGCTCAATTGTATTTGTGCGTAAGCGTGAGCGTGTGCATGAACTGGCAAACTGGCTGCGCGAAGCGGGCATCAACAACTGCTATCTCGAAGGCGAGATGGTACAAGGTAAGCGTAACGAAGCGATTAAACGTCTGACCGAAGGCCGCGTAAACGTACTGGTTGCCACCGACGTTGCTGCACGCGGTATCGACATTCCAGACGTCAGCCACGTCTTTAACTTCGATATGCCGCGCAGTGGTGATACTTATTTGCACCGTATCGGACGTACCGCGCGCGCCGGTCGTAAGGGAACAGCGATTTCGCTGGTTGAAGCTCATGACCATCTGCTGCTGGGCAAAGTAGGCCGTTATATTGAAGAGCCAATTAAAGCTCGCGTAATTGATGAGTTACGCCCGAAAACGCGTGCGCCAAGTGAGAAGCAGACCGGCAAGCCATCGAAGAAAGTACTGGCAAAACGCGCCGAGAAGAAAAAGGCTAAAGAGAAAGAGAAGCCGCGGGTGAAAAAACGCCATCGCGACACCAAAAATATTGGTAAGCGCCGTAAACCAAGCGGAACGGGCGTGCCACCGCAAACGACAGAAGAGTGATCTTAATTCCGGGTTTAAGCCCGGAATTAAAAGTGCTGGCAAACGCAAAACTGCCTGATGCGCTACGCTTATCAGGCCTACATGGCTCATGCAATATATTGAATTTGCACGATCTTGTAGGCCGGATAAGGCGTTCACGCCGCATCCGGCATGAACAAAACGCACTTCGTCGACAAGTTAGGTGCCGGGTTTAAGCCCGGCATTATTTTTATCCCGGCAAAAAACACTCTTCAACACACTGAATAAAAGTGTGCATCGCCGGGCTAACCGCTTTCCCGGCATGGTGAGCGCACATTGCCGTAATGGTCTGCGACTGTTCGCCAAAAGGCAATTCGATTAATTCGCCACTCGCAAGTTCATTTGCCACTGCAAAGCGCGGCAGGTAACTGACCCCGATATTTGCCGCGACACAACGCTTGATGCTTTCAATGCTTATAAGCTCAATGGTGTTTTCCACCGTGATCCGTCGCTGGCGCAACGCGCTCTCAAATATCTGCCGGAAGACACATTGTGGTTCGTTGATAATAAAGCTACAGGCGTTATGTCTTCCAGGCTGAGTAAAATCGACATCTGCAATTTGCGGTGAAGCCACCAGCACCAGCGATTGTTCACCCAATTCTCGTCGATTCAGAGCATCATCATTTCCTACGCGATAAAAAACACCGACATCGGCCTCATCATTCAGTAGAGCATCACGGATCACGTAACAGTTCAGCGACTGCAGCGATAAACGCACTTTTGGTGCACGTTGCCGAAAACGCTGCAACACCTGCGGCATTCGGTAAGAGAGCAGCGTTTCGCCTGAAACAACGCGCAGTTCTCCGTCCGGATCAGACTCTTTTTTGGCAGCCTCACGAAGCGTATCCATCACTCTGGTGAGTTCATAGATGTGCGGCAGCAACTTTTTGCCTTCGCGAGTGAGGCACATCCGTCGGCCAATTTTCTCAAACAATTGTACTGAGAACTCCTGTTCAAGCTGCTGAATATGAAAAGTCACCGTCGATTGTGTGCAACACAATTTTTGCGAAGCTCGCAAAAAGGAACCCTCTTCCACCACGGTTTTAAGCGTAATAAAACGGCGCAGATCCATAACTCCAAACCTATCGAAAATATCGAATTTAGAATGTGAAAACATTCATTTTTTTAAATGTTTCGTGTCGGGTACTGTCTACCAAAACAGAGGAGATAACAAGTGACACCGACCCTTTTAAGTGCTTTTTGGACCTACACCCTGATTACCGCCCTGACGCCAGGACCAAACAATATACTCGCTCTTAGCTCTGCCACGTCGCATGGATTTCGTCGGAGTACCCGCGTGCTGGCAGGGATGAGTCTGGGATTTTTGATTGTGATGTTACTGTGTGCAGGAATTTCATTTTCACTGGCTGTTATCGACCCGGCAGCGGTGCACCTTTTGAGTTGGGCAGGAGCAGCATATATTGTCTGGCTGGCGTGGAAAATCGCTACCAGTCCAACCAAGGAAGACGGACTTCAGGCCAAACCGATCAGCTTTTGGGCCAGCTTTGCTTTGCAGTTTGTGAACGTCAAAATTATTTTGTACGGCATTACAGCACTGTCGACATTTGTCCTGCCACAAACGCAGGCGTTAAGCTGGGTGATTGGCGTCAGCGTTTTGCTGGCAATGATTGGGACGTTTGGCAATGTGTGCTGGGCGCTGGCGGGGCATCTGTTTCAGCGATTGTTTCGCCAGTATGGTCGCCAGTTAAATATCGTGCTGGCGTTGTTGCTGGTCTATTGCGCGGTGCGCATTTTCTGTTAATGAAAAAAAAGCGGAAGAGGTCGCCCTCTTCCGCTTAGTAACTTGCTACTTAAACCTTACAGGCTTTCAGTAAAGGTACGAGCGATAACATCGCGCTGCTGTTCCGGAGTCAGAGAGTTAAAGCGAACTGCATAACCGGATACACGGATGGTCAGCTGCGGATATTTTTCCGGATGCTTAACTGCATCTTCCAGAGTTTCACGACGCAGAACGTTTACGTTCAGGTGCTGACCACCTTCAACGCGAACTTCTGGTTTAACTTCTACTGGAACTTCACGGTATTCAATGTCACCCAGTTTGCTTACTGCAACCACTTCGTCTTCTGCAAAACCTGCTTTCGCAACGATGCAACGCGCTTCGCCTTTTTCGCTGTCCAGCAGCCAGAAAGAGTTCAGCAGATCGTCATTAGCAGCTTTAGTAATCTGGATACCTGTAATCATGTGATGCCTCCCCGGCAAAATTATTTGATTTGTTTAGCCTGTCGCGGCCAATTGGTAAAACCATTGTTGCTTGAGTGTATATATACTCCTCAAACACCCTTGATTCTTTGATTTAAATCAATAAAAACCACACATCAAGTGTGGTCGCAAATGGATTTTATTGTTTTACATCAACTTATACGGGTATGAAATTTTACCAATTTACATTTTTTTGCACTCATTAAAGTCTAAAAAAATGAGCTTGGTTTTGTTCTGTAGAAAGAAGCAGTTAAGCTAGGCGGATTGAAGATTCGCAGGAGAGCGAGATGGCTAACGAATTAACCTGGCATGACGTGCTGGCTGAAGAGAAGCAGCAACCCTATTTTCTTAACACCCTTCAGACCGTCGCCAGCGAGCGGCAGTCCGGCATCACTGTCTATCCGCCACAAAAAGATGTCTTTAACGCCTTTCGCTTTACCGAGTTGGGCGATGTCAAAGTCGTGATCCTCGGTCAGGACCCCTATCATGGCCCCGGACAAGCGCATGGTCTGGCATTTTCTGTTCGTCCCGGAATCGCCATTCCTCCGTCATTACTGAATATGTATAAAGAGTTGGAAAATACTATTCCTGGCTTTACCCGCCCTGGTCATGGCTATCTTGAGAGCTGGGCGCGTCAGGGCGTTTTGCTGCTCAATACCGTCTTGACGGTTCGCGCAGGTCAGGCGCATTCCCACGCCAGCCTCGGTTGGGAGACCTTCACCGACAAAGTCATCAGCCTGATTAACCAGCACCGCGAAGGCGTGGTGTTTTTGTTGTGGGGATCACATGCGCAAAAGAAAGGAGCGATTATAGATAAGCAACGCCATCACGTACTGAAAGCGCCGCATCCATCGCCGCTTTCTGCACATCGTGGATTCTTTGGCTGCAATCATTTTGTGCTGGCAAATCAGTGGCTGGAACAACGTGGCGAGAAATCGATTGACTGGATGCCAGTATTACCGGCAGAGAGTGAGTAAATTTGAGGGAAAACGCCGGATGGCAGAATTGCCACCCGGCTGATTTATCAGGCTTTGTTCTGACGCCACCATTCGCCAAGCAAAACGCCGGTTGCAACAGAGATATTCAGCCCGGCAACATTGCCAGTTCCGTCAATCTTCACGCGCAAATCGTTCGGATCGCGTGCGGCATCCGGTAACCCTTCATATTCCTGACCCAGCACTAGCACCATTTTCTCTGGCAGACTGGTTTTGAACAGCGGTTTACCCTGCTCGCTGGAGGTGGTCACTACGGTGTAACCCGCCTGGCGGAAGTCATCCAGCACGTTAACAATGTTGTCGCCAGTAATCGGCTGAACATGCTCTGCACCGCCTTCTGCGGTACGGATAGCCGCACCGGATTCCAGCAACGCCGCATCCTGCACCACAACGCCTTTCACGCCGAAGTGCGCGCAACTGCGCATCATGCCACCCAGGTTATGCGGGTTAGATTCGTTTTCCAGTGCCAGTACACAATCCTGCGCACCTGCCTGACTTACCCACTGCTGCACGGTTGTACCGTTACGCTTTTTGATCAGGAAGCAAACGCCGCCGTGATGTTCAGTGCCTGACGCTTTGGTCAGTTCCGCTTCATCCACCACATGATACGCTTTGCGGTTTGCCGCCATCCAGCGCAATGCTTCTTTAAAACGTGGCGTTACGCTCTGAATAAACCAGGCGCGAACAATCGCTTCGGGGCGGCTCTGGAACAGTGCCTGACAGGCGTTTTCGCCGTAGACGCGGGTTTCTTCCGCACGCTGACGACGCAACACTTCCGGATCAATAAAACTTTTACCACTGATGCCACCGTGATCGGCCTTTTCCGGCGTCTCATCACCCGGCGCGCGGGAAACCGTGCGCCACGGAGACTCTTCCCACTTGCGGTCACGGGGCTGACTTTGTTTGTCATCGCGGGCGGGGCGACGGCCACCGTCGGCACGAGATTTTCCTGGACGCCCGCCCCCTTTCCCGGTACGCGGGTTATGGGTACGTTTATCAGAATCATCATCACTGCGGACATACATCACTTTGACCTTGCCGCTTTTACCTTTCATCTCATCGTTCATGCTTTTCTCCACCAGCGCTGCGCGAAGCGCGCAGATTACCCGAAGTGCGCGCGGTTCGCCATGATTTCGTACCAAAGCCTGCGACTATCATACCTATTGAATAAAACAGATTGTTGTCTGGAACAATGTCCCCGATAATATGTAACATATTAGAAACATACCGGCGTCGTTGCCGATAAGTCTCCTTACTCATCCCGAGGTTAGTTATGAATACCGTTTGTACCCATTGTCAGGCCATCAATCGCATTCCCGACGATCGGATCGAAGATGCGGCAAAATGCGGACGCTGCGGTCACGACTTGTTTGACGGAGAGGTGATTAATGCGACCGGTGAAACGCTCGACAAATTGCTGAAAGATGATCTGCCTGTGGTGATCGACTTCTGGGCGCCGTGGTGCGGCCCCTGCCGTAATTTCGCACCAATTTTTGAAGATGTTGCGCAAGAGCGTAGTGGTAAAGTGCGCTTTGTGAAAGTGAATACCGAAGCTGAACGTGAATTAAGCAGCCGCTTTGGTATTCGTAGCATTCCGACAATCATGATTTTCAAAAACGGTCAGGTTGTCGACATGCTTAATGGCGCAGTACCAAAAGCACCTTTCGATAGCTGGCTGAACGAATCACTTTAATCTTGTCGGGGTACATCTTGTGCCCCGTTTTCTCCTCTGCGACAATGGCGTTTTTTCGACGCTCTCTTATGACCGAAAACGCTGTTCTCCAGTTACGCGCCGAGCGTATTGCGCGCGCAACACGTCCTTTTCTTGCCCGCGGTAATCGCGTTCGTCGCTGCCAACGCTGTCTTTTGCCAGAGAAATTATGTCTCTGTTCGACAATTACTCCAGCGGAAGCTAAAAGTCGCTTTTGTTTGCTGATGTTCGACACCGAGCCAATGAAGCCCAGTAACACCGGGCGTCTGATTGCCGATATCTTGCCAAATACCGTCGCGTTTCAATGGTCCCGTACCGAACCCTCGCAGGATTTGCTGGCTCTGGTACAAAACCCGGATTATCAACCGGTGGTGGTCTTCCCTGCCTCATATGCTAATGAACAACGGGAAGTGATTTTTACACCACCTGCTGGTAAGCCACCGCTGTTTATCATGCTCGATGGTACCTGGCCGGAAGCTCGCAAGATGTTTCGTAAAAGTCCGTATCTGGATAATCTTCCCGTCATTTCCGTCGATCTTTCCCGGCTATCTGCCTATCGCCTGCGTGAAGCCCAGGCTGAAGGCCAATACTGCACTGCCGAAGTTGCCATCGCACTGTTAGATATGGCCGGCGATACCGAAGCGGCGGCAGGTCTAGGCGAGCATTTCACCCGCTTTAAAACACGCTATCTGGCAGGAAAAACGCAACATCTGGGTAGCATCACAGCAGAACAGTTAGAAAGCGTTTAAAATCATTCGGTCACTTCTGCGGGAGACCGATATGAGTCAGCGAGGACTGGAAGCATTACTGCGACCAAAATCGATTGCGGTAATTGGCGCATCGATGAAACCCAATCGCGCAGGTTATCTGATGATGCGTAACCTGCTGGCGGGGGGATTTAACGGGCCGGTACTCCCGGTGACGCCTGCCTGGAAAGCGGTGTTGGGTGTGTTGGCCTGGCCGGATATTGCGAGCCTGCCCTTTACACCCGATCTTGCGGTTTTATGTACCAATGCCAGCCGCAATCTTGCTCTTCTGGAAGAGCTCGGCGAGAAAGGCTGTAAAACCTGCATTATTCTTTCCGCCCCGGCATCGCAGCACGAAGATCTCCGCGCCTGCGCCCTGCGCCATAACATGCGTCTGCTGGGGCCAAACAGTCTGGGATTACTGGCCCCCTGGCAAGGCCTGAATGCCAGCTTTTCGCCTGTACCGATTAAACGCGGCAAACTGGCGTTTATTTCGCAGTCTGCCGCCGTCTCCAATACCATCCTCGACTGGGCACAACAGCGGGAAATGGGCTTTTCCTACTTTATTGCTCTCGGCGACAGCCTGGATATCGACGTTGATGAATTGCTCGATTATCTGGCGCGCGACAGCAAAACCAGTGCAATCCTGCTCTACCTCGAACAATTAAGTGATGCGCGACGTTTTGTTTCGGCTGCACGTAGCGCCTCACGTAATAAACCGATTCTGGTGATTAAAAGTGGACGTAGCCCGGCGGCGCAACGACTACTGAACACCACGGCAGGAATGGATCCTGCTTGGGATGCAGCTATTCAGCGCGCCGGTTTGTTGCGAGTACAGGATACCCACGAGCTGTTTTCGGCAGTCGAAACCCTTAGCCATATGCGCCCGCTACGTGGAGAGCGGCTGATGATTATCAGCAACGGTGCAGCACCTGCCGCACTGGCGCTGGATGCCTTATGGTCACGCAATGGCAAGCTGGCTACGCTCAGTGAAGAAACCTGCCAGAAATTGCGCGATGCACTGCCAGAACATGTGGCAATCTCTAACCCGCTCGATCTTCGTGATGACGCCAGTAGTGAGCATTATATTAAAACGCTGGATATTCTGCTCCACAGTCAGGATTTTGATGCGCTGATGGTTATTCATTCGCCCAGCGCCGCTGCTCCCGCAACAGAAAGCGCACATGCATTAATTGAAGCAGTAAAGCATCATCCCCGCAGCAAGTATGTTTCTCTGCTGACGAACTGGTGCGGCGAGCACTCCTCGCAAGAGGCACGACGTTTATTCAGCGAAGCCGGGCTGCCGACCTACCGCACCCCGGAAGGAACCATCACCGCTTTTATGCATATGGTGGAGTACCGGCGTAATCAGAAGCAACTACGCGAAACGCCGGCGTTGCCCAGCAATCTGACCTCTAATACCGCAGAAGCGCATCTTCTGTTGCAACAGGCCATTTTCGAAGGGGCAACGTCGCTCGATACCCATGAAGTTCAGCCTATCCTGCAAGCGTACGGCATGAACACACTTCCCACCTGGATTGCCACTGACAGCACCGAGGCTGTGCATATTGCCGAACAGATTGGTTATCCGGTGGCACTAAAATTACGCTCGCCGGATATTCCACATAAATCAGAAGTTCAGGGCGTCATGCTCTACTTGCGTACAGCCAATGAAGTCCAGCAAGCCGCAAATGCTATTTTCGATCGCGTAAAAATGGCCTGGCCGCAGGCGCGTATCCACGGCCTGTTGGTACAAAGTATGGCTAACCGTGCTGGCGCTCAGGAGTTGCGAGTAGTGGTTGAGCACGATCCGGTTTTCGGACCGTTGATCATGCTGGGCGAAGGCGATGTGGAGTGGCGTCCTGAAGATCAAGCCGTCGTCGCACTACCGCCGCTGAACATGAACCTGGCACGTTATCTGGTCATTCAGGGGATCAAAAGTAAAAAGATTCGTGCACGTAGTGCGCTACGCCCGCTGGATGTGGCGGGATTAAGCCAGTTACTGGTGCAGGTTTCTAACTTGATTGTCGATTGTCCGGAGATTCAGAGGCTGGATATTCATCCTTTGCTGGCTTCCGGCAGTGAATTTACCGCGTTGGATGTCACGCTGGATATCGCGCCGTTTGAAGGCGATAACGAGAGTCGCCTGGCAGTCCGCCCTTATCCTCATCAGCTGGAAGAATGGGTAGAATTGAAAAACGGCGAACGTTGCTTGTTCCGCCCGATTTTGCCGGAAGATGAGCCACAGCTTCAGCAATTCATTTCGCGAGTCACCAAAGAAGATCTTTATTACCGCTACTTTAGCGAGATCAACGAATTTACCCATGAAGATTTAGCCAACATGACGCAGATCGACTACGATCGGGAAATGGCATTTGTAGCGGTACGACGTATTGATCAAACGGAAGAGATCCTCGGCGTCACGCGTGCGATCTCCGACCCTGATAACATCGATGCCGAATTTGCCGTGCTGGTTCGCTCGGATCTCAAAGGGTTAGGCTTAGGTCGACGCTTAATGGAAAAGTTGATTACCTATACGCGAGATCACGGACTGCAACGTCTGAATGGTATTACGATGCCAAACAATCGTGGCATGGTGGCGCTGGCCCGCAAGCTCGGGTTTAACGTTGATATCCAGCTCGAAGAGGGGATCGTTGGGCTTACGCTAAATCTTGCCCAGCGCGAGGAATCATGAGTAAGGTACTGGAAATGTTGACCACTTAATCGGGACTGGTGTTATTATTGCCCGCTTATGTCGTCTGCATTGCACAGAGGACCCTTCAATGAACAGAGAAGAAATGCACTGTGATGTTGTCAAAATTTAAGCGTAATAAACATCAACAACACCTTGCCCAACTACCCAAGATTTCTCAATCAGTTGATGATGTCGATTTCTTTTACGCTCCCGCCGACTTCCGGGAGACGCTGCTGGAAAAAATAGCCAGCGCGAAGCAGCGCATTTGCATTGTCGCCCTGTATCTCGAACAGGATGACGGTGGCAAAGGCATTCTGAACGCGTTGTATGAGGCTAAAAGGCAGCGTCCGGAACTGGATGTACGGGTGCTGGTCGACTGGCATCGTGCACAACGTGGACGCATTGGCGCTGCGGCATCTAACACTAACGCTGACTGGTACTGCCGCATGGCACAGGAAAATCCGGGCGTAGATGTTCCGGTTTATGGCGTTCCAATCAATACCCGTGAGGCCCTTGGCGTT
Organism: Escherichia sp. 94.0001; assembly: GCF_013369155.2. Taxonomy (NCBI): domain Bacteria; kingdom Pseudomonadati; phylum Pseudomonadota; class Gammaproteobacteria; order Enterobacterales; family Enterobacteriaceae; genus Escherichia; species Escherichia sp. 94.0001. Next base: position 87,419 of record NZ_JABWMS020000015.1, read on the forward strand.
CTGCACTTTAAAGGCTTTATCATCGACGATAGCGTTCTTTATAGCGGTGCCAGCTTGAACGATGTTTATCTGCATCAGCACGATAAATACCGCTACGACCGTTATCATCTGATTCGTAACCGCAAGATGTCAGACATTATGTTCGAATGGGTTACACAGAATATAATGAATGGTCGCGGCGTTAATCGTCTGGATGATGTTAATCGGCCAAAAAGCCCGGAAATCAAGAATGACATTCGTCTGTTCCGCCAGGAGCTGCGTGATGCCGCTTATCATTTCCAGGGCGATGCTGACAACGATCAGCTTTCCGTAACGCCGTTGGTAGGTCTGGGGAAATCGAGTCTATTGAACAAGACCATTTTCCACCTTATGCCTTGTGCCGAGCAGAAACTAACCATCTGTACGCCATACTTCAACCTGCCAGCAATCCTTGTGCGCAATATCATCCAGTTGCTGCGCGAAGGGAAAAAGGTCGAAATTATTGTTGGTGATAAAACCGCGAATGACTTCTACATTCCGGAAGATGAACCTTTCAAGATAATTGGCGCATTGCCTTATCTCTATGAGATCAATCTGCGTCGTTTCCTGAGCCGTTTACAGTATTACGTCAACACTGACCAGTTAGTGGTTCGGTTATGGAAAGATGACGACAACACCTATCACCTGAAAGGGATGTGGGTTGATGATAAGTGGATGCTGATCACCGGCAATAACCTGAACCCACGCGCCTGGCGTCTGGATCTGGAAAACGCCATTTTGATCCACGATCCGCAACTGGAGCTTGCGCCACAGCGAGAGAAAGAACTGGAGCTGATCCGCGAGCATACCACCATCGTTAAGCACTATCGCGATCTGCAAAGTATTGCCGATTATCCGGTGAAGGTTCGTAAACTCATCCGCCGTTTGCGCCGTATCCGCATCGACCGATTAATTAGCCGCATCCTGTGATCACAACCCCGTCCTGTACGGGGTTTGTTTTTTGGAGGCCACGTTTTGCGTATTCTTTTTGTCTGTTCGCTATTGTTACTTTCAGGTTGCAGCCATATGGCTAACGATAGCTGGAGCGGACAGGATAAAGCCCAACACTTTATCGCCTCAGCGATGCTTTCCGCTGCCGGGAATGAATATGCACAGCATCAGGGAAGCAGTCGCGATCGCAGTGCCATGTTTGGATTGATGTTCTCTGTAGGGCTGGGGGCATCAAAAGAACTTTGGGATAGCCGAGCTGAAGGGAGTGGCTGGAGCTGGAAGGATTTTGCCTGGGATGTTGCCGGCGCAAGCACCGGCTATACCGTCTGGCAACTAACCCGTCACTAAAGACGCATCCCCTTCCCTTTGCGATGAAGCATCAACGAAACCAGAAACGCTACTACAGCCATCAAGGTCACATACCAGAAGAAGGCTGTTTCCATTCCTATTGATTTCAGCGACAACGCTACGTACTCCGCCGAACCACCAAATATAGCATTGGCGACCGCATATGACAGACCAACGCCTAATGCGCGAACCTGTGCCGGGAACATCTCAGCTTTCAGTATTCCACTGATTGAAGTATAAAAACTCACTATCAGCAGGGCGCACATCACCAGACCAAAAGCGGCATAAGGAGAGGATACGTTCTGCAATGCTGAGAGAATAGGAACAGTAAAAATGGCTGCCAGAGAACCGAAACATAACATTGAGGTGCGGCGACCAATCTTATCCGACAATGCACCAATGAGCGGCTGAATAAGCATGAATACAAACAATGCCGCAGTCATAATACCACTCGCTACGTTGGCGTGCATTCCTGCGGTATTCACCAGATATTTTTGCATATATGTAGTGAATGTATAAAAACAAAGCGATCCCGCAGCAGTGAAGCCGAGAACCATGATGAATGCACGGCGATTACGCCATAATCCTTTCATTGACCCCGCTTCTTTTAAAGCGCGTGTTTCTTGTTGTGACGTTTCATCTAACTGACGACGTAACCACAATGCCACAACAGCTAATACTGCTCCTAGTGCAAAGGGAATGCGCCATCCCCACTCTCTGAGAGCAGAATCTTCCATAGTATGTTGTAAAACCACCACAACCAGTAAGGCCAGCAACTGGCCGCCAATTAGCGTGACATACTGGAACGAAGCGTAGAACCCTTTGCGCCCTTCAACAGCAACTTCACTCATATAAGTGGCGCTAGTGCCATATTCTCCGCCAACGGATAATCCCTGAAATAAACGCGCGAGAAGCAATAATGCTGGAGCCCAGGTACCGATAGTTTCATAACCTGGCAGGCAGGCGATAACCAGTGATCCGAAACACATCATACACACCGATAACAACATTGATTTTTTACGACCATGTTTATCGGCTATGCGGCCAAATAGCCAACCTCCTATTGGGCGCATCAGGAATCCCGCAGCAAAAACACCTGCTGTTTGTAGTAGTTGAGTCGTCGTGTTCCCGGAAGGGAAGAAGATGTGGGCGAAGTAGAGTGAACAGAACGAGTAGACATAGAAATCGAACCACTCGACCAGATTACCTGAAGAGGCCCCCACAATTGCCCAAATGCGGCGACGAGTATCACTACTTGTCAGTTTGCTATCTGCCGTTACAGTACTTTCAGCCATGCCATTATGTCTCCTGCCGTAATCCGATGCTTTTATCGGTTATCGTTATTTTTTAGCAAAGAAAATGTTATACATTTGTTGCATGTAATTATGCAACCTTAACTATGAATTTAGTTAGCAGGGGAATAGTTATTGAGGATCTTCAGGATAGAATTCAGGTATGGAGGACGTATAGAAGTGGGCAAGTTGGGGAAGCCGTATTCTCTGTTGAATCTGGCATATGTGAGGGAATAATACGAAGTTTCCCTCCTACCGTGGCCCTGCGTAGATACTGTTATGGCCTGCAAGTTTTTTCCTGCACCAACGCAAAAAGGCCATCCGTCAGGATGGCCTTCTGCTTGATTTGATGCCTGGCAGTTCCCTACTCTCGCATGGGGAGACCCCACACTACCATCG
>NZ_JABWMS020000160.1:0-1551 GCF_013369155.2 Escherichia sp. 94.0001
TATAGCTTGTCACCAGAGGAAAGAAAATGTCACCGAAAAACCGGACCCGCAGAACAACAACCCGCAACATCCGATTTCCAAACCAGATGATTGAACAAATTAACATCGCTCTTGACCAGAAAGGTTCAGAAAATTTTTCAGCGTGGGTTATTGAAGCCTGCAGAAGAAGATTAATTAATGAAAAATATTCTCAATTTGTACCCAACAAAGACAAACACGACCAGAGCACCTGTTCAGACAGGTTTACTTAAACGACTTATATATGACACAAAAAGCGACCACTAAAGTCGCTTTTTCTTATGGTAACAGGCAATAACTCTCTCAGATATTTTTTAGCATTTTTTTGACCGCGCGTTTCCGGACGTATTCTGTTCTCCTGTCCCTTTATATCGTCGGAATACCCGCCGCTCTTCAAATCCCATTCCCAACTCAGAATGTAGTCTGTTGACCGCTTGTTTTATTTCTGTCAGGTTCACCGGTGAAACCGGAGTCCGGCGCGCCCTACGCAAACACTCTGCTCGTTTCTGTGCCGCCACTTTTCTTTTCTGGTCATCACTTAGCTGTACCATCACTTTTGCCCATCGTTCAGCTGCTCTCCGGTACAGTCCTTTTTTCTCCAGACATTCTGCCAGGTGATCATGTAGCATAAGTGACCTCCGATTATCTACAGACTGCTATCCTGAATTTACCTTCCTTTAATGAAATAACAATAAAAAATAAATCACAGAAAAACAACAAAACAACACACAAAAAAACTAAATAATAAACCCAAATAATCACCTTATTTTATTATTTTTTGAGAGAGCTATTACTGAACAAAAAACGCTGACTATATACTCAAAACCAAACAACTATTCTGCCAATCAGGTATAATGGCAACACAAGGAATTACCGTGTTTTTGCCTTCTCTGCCCATACAATACGGACATATACTTCATACTCTATTGTAATATTTCCATCCATGCGAACAACTTCATTTATCTGTAAATAATATTCAAAATATTTATCACAGAAATCGTTTTTGGCCATGATCTGAGCACACTATAAAGTCCGGAACTGACTTTTTGTTAAATTACCTTAACGTTACCAGTAACACCTTCATAACAAAACATCACGGTATACACTGGGTACGGATATATTCCTGTGCTCCTTCCAGTTGCTTCTGCATTGTCATCAGCCGTTCTCTGAGGATGAAATAATCCCGTTCAGCGGTGTCTGCCAGTCGGGGGGAGGCTGCATTATCCACGCCGGAGGCGGTGGTGGCTTCACGCACTGACTGACAGACTGCTTTGATGTGCAACCGACGACGACCAGCGGCAACATCATCACGCAGAGCATCATTTTCAGCTTTCGCATCAGCTAACTCCTTCGTGTATTTTGCATCGAGCGCAGCAACATCACGCTGACGCATCTGCATGTCAGTAATTACCGCATTCGCCAGCTTCAGTTCTCTGGCATTTTTGTCGCGCTGGGCTTTGTAGGTAATGGCATTGTCGCGGTAATGATTAACAGCCCATGACAGGCAGGCGATAATGCAGATAACCAGAGCGG
>NZ_JABWMS020000161.1:0-1545 GCF_013369155.2 Escherichia sp. 94.0001
GCAACTCCCGCATGCGTTCCCTGGCTCGTTCCCCCTGCCCGTACCCCAGCAGTTCGGCTTCATTTGATGCACGCGCAGCCACATTATCATTCTTCAGGGTCTCTTCCCGGGATCGCAACTGTTCCCGGATTTTTTGCTGGTCAATCAGGGCCGCGTTACGCAGCAGTTCCTGCTTCTGTATCTCCGACAGGGTTTTCAGTTCACCCAGCGCTGTCTGGTACTTCAGCTTCGCCAGCTCCGTGTTCTGACCGGCCAGTGCCAGTTGCTCTTTCTGCTGCTTCAGCAGCCGGGAAAAACTGTCTTCCGCTTTTTCCGTCTCTGATTTTCCACCCCGGGATTTAGGTTTGTTCGCCTCGTTATTACGCCAGGCTTCCAGAGCATTACTGATATAACGCTGTCTCGCCTCCTGATACGAATCCCCCACAAAACCAAGGTCATCCGCCGCATACCCCAGCCGGGCACGCTCTTTTTCCTCCCCCTTCAGTCGGGACAGGGCCAGCTCACGTTCTGTTTTTGTCAGGGCGCTCTGCTGTTTATCATCCAGGGTGGCCTGCGGCAGCCGTAACGGTACATTCACCAGTCCCTGACGCTGCTGAAGCAGTTCATTCCCCAGCCCCAGCAGACGGTTGAATTCCGTATGCTGACCGTTCATAACCAGCATGGACTGGTACACCTTATTCTGCTCTGCCGCCTGCTGACGAATTAACGCCACACGACGGTCTTCCAGCCCGGCAAGCACATCCTGAATGGACTGCACTTTTTCCTGCATCTGTGCCAGACGGGACTGCTCAACGGCAAGCTGCTCTGTTGCCTGAGAAAGCCCTTCCGTCACGGTCTTCACCGATGTCAGATGGTTTATCATGAATCCGTCACCGGTTGTCCAGCCAGGGTTAGCCAGAACATACTGATATCCAGCGATTTTTTCCTGCAGGGATTTCACCCGGCTGGCCTGTTCATCAATCAGCCGGTTCTGCTCTGCCAGCGCCGCCCGTGTTCGTCCTTCATTATCTGAGGCTTCAGGCAAAGACATTGACGGCGTTTTATGCGCGATTTCATCTATCGTCAGTGCATACTGGCGCGCAGACTCCCTGGCCTGCTCCTGATTCTGGTACAGCGTGTACCATGCTGCTGCCCCCAGCATCACCAGTCCGGGTACGCCACCAACCAGTCCCAACGCACCAGTCATCAGACGTGAGCCCACCGCCGTTGTACTGTTCAGCTCATTCTGGGCTGCGGTTCTGGCAGCAATATTTCTGTTCAGGCGTTCCTGTGTGGCCGCCAGACGGGCTTCTGCAGCAATCTGCATCTCCGTCCCGCGGGCTGCCGCCACAGCCTGCTGTGCACGGTACACGGCTGCCCTTGCCCGCGCCGTGGCAATCTGCGTCCCCCTGAGCTGTGCTTCCGCCAGTGCCACTTCATTACGTGCTGCCGTCACAAGTCCTGCCGTGGCAGACACCGCTCCGGAGGCCATATTGCCAAAGTACCGGGCAACCCCGACGGCAACCAGCGCCCCCGCGGCTGTTGCCACATTATCAATATTACCGG
>NZ_JABWMS020000162.1:0-1516 GCF_013369155.2 Escherichia sp. 94.0001
GTCATCGGGCATTATCTGAACATAAAACACTATCAGTAAGTTGGAGTCATTACCTCCTCCCGAACTCAAAGCTATCATACAGATAATTACTGGTTAACCCTATATAGGGCATTTTAAAGTGTTGTGATCTTACCCAGCAATAGTGGACACGCGGCTAAGTGAGTAAACTCTCAGTCAGAGGTGACTCACAAGACAAAACAGTTTCAACCAGTAAAAAAACGTAAACAGCATTCGCCTGAATTTCTCAGTGAAGCCCTGAAACTTGCTGAACGCATCGGTGTTGCTGCCGCAGCCCGTGAACTCAGCCTGTATGAATCACAGCTCTATGCGTGGCGCAGCAAACTGCAGCAACAAATGAGTTCGTCAGAGCGTGAAAGTGAACTGGCCGCTGAAAATGCCCGCCTGAAGCGGCAACTGGCGGAGCAGGCAGAGGAACTGGCTATCCTCCAAAAGGCCGCGACATACTTTGCGAATCGTCTGAAATGAAGTATGTCTTTATTGAAAAACATCAGGCTGAGTTCAGCATCAAAGCAATGTGCCGCGTGCTCCGGGTGGCCCGCAGCGGCTGGTATACGTGGTGTCAGCGGCGGACAAGGATAAGCACGCGTCAGCAGTTCCGCCAACACTGCGACAGCGTTGTCCTCGCGGCTTTTACCCGGTCAAAACAGCGTTACGGTGCCCCACGCCTGACGGATGAACTGCGTGCTCAGGGTTACCCCTTTAACGTAAAAACCGTGGCGGCAAGCCTGCGCCGTCAGGGACTGAGGGCAAAGGCCTCCCGGAAGTTCAGCCCGGTCAGCTACCGCGCACACGGCCTGCCTGTGTCAGAAAATCTGTTGGAGCAGGATTTTTACGCCAGTGGCCCGAACCAGAAGTGGGCAGGAGACATCACGTACTTACGTACAGATGAAGGCTGGCTGTATCTGGCAGTGGTCATTGACCTGTGGTCACGTGCCGTTATTGGCTGGTCAATGTCGCCACGCATGACGGCGCAACTGGCCTGCGATGCCCTGCAGATGGCGCTGTGGCGGCGTAAGAGGCCCCGGAACGTTATCGTTCACACGGACCGTGGAGGCCAGTACTGTTCAGCAGATTATCAGGCGCAACTGAAGCGGCATAATCTGCGTGGAAGTATGAGCGCAAAAGGTTGCTGCTACGATAATGCCTGCGTGGAAAGCTTCTTTCATTCGCTGAAAGTGGAATGTATCCATGGAGAACACTTTATCAGCCGGGAAATAATGCGGGCAACGGTATTTAATTATATCGAATGTGATTACAATCGGTGGCGGCGGCACAGTTGGTGTGGCGGCCTCAGTCCGGAACAATTTGAAAACCAGAACCTCGCTTAGGCCTGTGTCCATATTACGTGGGTAGGATCACTAAGCCAGGAATTAAGTCATTTAAAGATATTTCAAATTCACTGGCAATCGTATCTAATCCTTCCTTATCAATAGATTCAAGCCATAAATTATAATCAATAGGAAGAAGCAACGGATGAGTAAAGTTCAATCTATTT
>NZ_JABWMS020000164.1:0-1457 GCF_013369155.2 Escherichia sp. 94.0001
ACTGCCACCAGCAGAAGAACTGGCACTACCACTTCCCACGGTCGAGCCAATTGCTGTTGTCAAACCGGCAGATACGGCTCCAACTACAACCCCAAGTGGACCACCAGGTATTCCGGCGAGAGCTCCAACAATAGCTGCAGCACCTGCAGCATTAGCTGAAGTCGCTGGCGCACCTCCCGCCCCGGAAATATATCTTAACTGTGATTCTGTTATTTCTGGCATATAAACTGCATATAAACTCCATCATATTTAACTTCCGTTTTTCCAGTCTGACCAGACCAGAATCCTTCGAATCCCATGAATCAGCTCAATAAAACCAAGAAATATTATAAAGCTTAGAAAAACGTCAACATAAGAATTCCCTTCGCCAACAATCCGAAGGGATGAAAGTGAAACCAATAAGATAGTAATAGGTAAACTGAATATAGCCGTCAATTGGGACAGTTTTTTATAACTCATTAATCCCTACCTGTTGCTTTATTTTCATTATGAAAAGTTACCAAATCTTAGCACCTCAGTCAGGAGAGTCAGGTCATCGATAAAGAATATTCCAGTAGAGTGGCGCTCATGATCAAAGATAACAGCAAAGTTGATGACAGTGCTGACCGACTGTCATTTACAGAAACCCTGTTTGTAGCAAATTCCATCTTACCTGACCTCACCCAGACAAAGACAAAAGAGAATGATTGTTATTTACTTTTCAAAAAAAGTGTCATATTGTCCATATAAAGTCAAGAGGTATTTTACGTTATGTCACTGATGCAATTGTTAGTCAGGATCTCATGGTTGTCGCTCATGTATAACCTGAGACTTGAACGCACACTAATAGCGCTGACGGTCATACATCGGGAAATGTGAGGAGGCATAAGAATGAATTGTGATAATAATCACAGAAATGAAGAATTCATTGTTACCTTTGATAAAGGCAACAAGCAAGACAATTCAAGACGAAAACACGATAATTTTCCTATAGAGGTAGAATCCTCCGTAGAGCAGGAGACACACTGTATCACAAATAATAAGTCAGCTTCCGGTATAGTAACACATGACTATGATGCCGATTATATTTGTGGTTGTGGTGAAATTATGTGTCCTGGTTGCGGTCATGACCTATAACAAACATTTTTGCAAACTGATACCTGATCAGGTACAAGCCTGTTGATTATTATGCTGAATATTTCATGTTATAAAACCATCGATATAAACATTAACAAGAAAAAACATATATTGTTTATCTGAACATTTATCGATGGAAAACCAAAGGGGAAAGTATGTATCTTACGAAAAAGATTATAATAAGTATGATGTTTATATTACCATCTGCTGCATTTTCATCAGATCCACCTCCCCTTCAACAATCGTTAGAAAAAACAACCTATTTTTCTATAGGTATGAATGGGTTTATAGGCTATCAGAGCGAAGGGGAAAAATTATACACACACATTCTTACATTAGAT
>NZ_JABWMS020000165.1:0-1433 GCF_013369155.2 Escherichia sp. 94.0001
AAATAAGGTTAATGGACTCGCCCTGATAAGTCATAAAATAATTGATGTCATTTAATAATGCTCGGATATTTACATGATTTTTACTGAATTTTATTTTAAATGCTATCTTTAGTATAGCAAACGCGGCAATGATAAATCCAAAAGGTAATTTCTCATAGTTCAGTTTATTGATGGTGCGATGAACACTTTCAGTCTTTCCTGAAGTAAGTTGTCTCAAACAGTTAACAAATTCTGTATAGCCATTTAAGACATAATGGCATGAAGAATCTTTTAAAGAGTTTTCTATGTTTTGTAATGTGACGCCGTTGTTCAATGTATAAATGTAACCGCCAAAGACAATGTTTTCAATCTCAACGACACAATTTATTGTTTTTTGTTCAGGATAAAGATAAATATCAGAAATACTATAGTCTCGTATTGCGTCAATGGCATCCCACGATAATGCACTGTCAATTTTCAGTGTATAAAATGGTGAGTTCTCATTAGGAAAGTAATATATGTATTTGTTCAGTATATTCATTACATCTATTGGGTTGGTTAAATATAATAACTGGCATTCATATTCTGAAACTTCTCTTTCGCTTATCAGCATTTTATATAAAGTTGCCAGGATGCTTGTTAATGAAGTTCGTCTTTCGAAAGCCAGTAATATAGTGAGATAATAACATGCAACCTGAACTTTATCTAAGTCAGAAATTATTTTTTCCTTGTCTTCATTACTTAAATAAAGCAGATGTTTACAGGTTTCTTTGCATGTGTTGATAGTTGCGATAAGTTTTGTTTTTCCTGGTGTACTGTTTTTGCGAATATTACGAATGAATTCATATACGCCATCAAAGATATCTTTGAAATGCGCATTCGCTGGCGTGTATCCGGATAAACATAACTTAACGTAATTTCGCAGATATGTCCTTGCAGCATGATATATATCATCCTCATTATCCGGTATCTGAGTGAGAAAAGAATGAATATGATAGTAAAATGCCATCTCATTATCCGGGCGATATGTGTTCCTGATGTCGAGTGCGAGAATCATTGGTACAATGTCATTAAAATATTTTTGTTTTATTATTTGATGTGTTTTGTCTGTAAAAACAGAATAGTGCATTAGCTTAACATAGATATCTTCATATCTCCTAAATATAACTTTTCGTTGTTCTTTACTCAATACTTGTTCTTTATCAATAATGTTTATTAATTCATCAAACATGTCGCCCAGTGAATGTTGATGTGAGGAAAAATTTTTAATATTTCGGATGTCACGGCTATTCTGGTTTTTAGCCAGAACACCAAAACATGAAAAGACATCATACATTATAGTGATAAAATTATACATAACATTCTCCTTTTATTGCACTATATAAAATTTTAACATTATATCATTTTGCTTTTCTGTTAACTGGTTTTCATTTTTGAATCAATATTTTCTGAAC
>NZ_JABWMS020000166.1:0-1395 GCF_013369155.2 Escherichia sp. 94.0001
CATATATGGACGCTCCCGGAATGCAATGCTTTCTTCAGTTATGTAATAAAACGGGTAGGTGCAGCCATATATCCGGTTTCTGATGGGATTTTTATCCCGAACCATGATGAAATCCGCCAGGCAGGTACCAATCATCCTCTACGGGCTAACTTGCCCTTGTTACCTCTCGGTGTATCCTGCCTGCGGTCTTACCTGTTTTGCCATCTTCTGAAGTCACCTGCACCTACCAGGACGTTAACTTTTTTTCAGCACCTCGTCAGATTGACTGACCTTGTGTCAGGCGAGCTGCCGAGGTTGATATTCAGTATTGTGTGACAACATTGACCACATGATCCTCGCTGTTTTTGCCGCCATGGCGACAACAGCTACATTGTAGTGCTTCCGCTCAAGGAGTCCCTGAAGCCAGGAATTCTCCTCAACCGCACCGTTTCGGTTGACCCAGGCGGTAAGTGCGCGTGCGCCGTGAACCAGCAGGTATCGGAAATATCCATCTCCACGTTTGCTGATCCCTCCAAGTTGCTGTTTCCCGCCGCTGGAATGTTCCTTTGGTGTCAGCCCCAGCCATGAAGCGAACTGCTTTGCGGTACTGAATTGTCGGGCATTACCCACTGCTGCTACCACATAAGTGGCCGTTAGCATGCCAACCCCCGGGATCTTGGCCATTCTCTGGCAGGCTTCCTGCGTTCTATACCAGGAGGCCAGAGCTTCTTCTACCTGTTTAACTTGTTCTTCAAGTTCCCGGATATGTTTAGACTGTCTGTAGATGCTGGTTCTGACAAAGGGAGATAAACCATTTTCGCCATCCTCCAGAATGGCTGGCAGCTCACGTGTTAAATGGCTTTGTCCGGCCGCAATCGTAATACCAAACTCAGCAAGTGTGGCTCTTAAACTATTGGCACAGGCAATCCGCTCACGGATAAGTATTCCCCGTTCAGTGTGTAACGCTAAAACGGCCTGCTGCTCTTCGGTTTTTATCTGAACAAAACGCATATTCGGGCGGGTTACCGCTTCGCAGATTGCTTCAGCATCTGCTGCATCCGTCTTGTTCGTTTTCACATAAGGCTTCACATACTGTGGAGGTATGAGTTTTACCTCATGACCATAGCGGGTGAATAATCGCGCAAAATAATGACTGGATGAGCAGGCTTCCATGCCAATCAGACAAGGTTCCAGTTGAATCACAAACTGAACAAACTTAGCCCGGGTGAGCTTTTTACGCAAAATAGTATGGCCTTCATGATCGACACCATGAAGCTGAAAAACGTTCTTTGCCAGGTCGATACCAAGAGTTGATACTTTCATGTGGACGCTCCTAATTTTTCAGGACGTATTGCAACGATCCAGTCTGGTACTTTGATACCGTAAAATCTGGAGCGTCCATCTCATTATCCCTGT
>NZ_JABWMS020000167.1:0-1380 GCF_013369155.2 Escherichia sp. 94.0001
AAAAGCATGGTTCCCAGGTTGATTTAATTTTTCGTTTTCTTGATCACGCCTTTGCAACCGGCGTGCTCGGGTAAAAGAGGTTACTGATGCGTATAGAGTTTGTTTTGCTTTACCCGCCGACGGTGAACACCTACTGGCGACGTCGTGGCAGCACATATTTTGTATCAAAAGCCGGTGAGCGTTATCGCCGGGCTGTGGCGCTTATTGTTCGCCAGCAGCGGCTGAAATTAAACCTGTCCGGAAGGCTGGTGATAAAGATTATTGCAGAGCCACCGGATAAGCGCCGTCGTGACCTGGACAATATCCTGAAAGCACCACTGGATGTGCTGACGCATGCCGGACTTCTCATAGACGACGAGCAGTTTGATGAAATCAATATTGTGCGCGGTCAGCTCGTTCCTGGTGGGCGGCTGGGGATAAAAATCACAGAACTGGAGTGCGCATGAATAACCACTATTTACAGTTTGTGCGTGAGCAGCTCATTATCGCCACCGCTGATTTGAGTGGGGCAACAAAAGGTCAGCTTGAAGCCTGGCAGGAGAATGCCATGTTCGATACAGGGCGTTACAGGCGAAAAAAAATCCGGTACCGCGATGAAGTGACTGGAAAAATGATAACGCGGGATAATCCACCAATCCCGGGAAAGCAATCGCTGGCGAAGGTGACGTCAATTCCTCTGGTCAGTCCGGTTGAGTTTTCGACATCATCGTGGCGGCGGGCTGTTCTGTCTCTTGAAGAACATCATAAAGCCTGGTTGTTGTGGTGTTACAGCGGGAGTATTTGTTGGGAATATCAGATCGCGATAACACAGTGGGCGTGGAATGAATTTAATACTCAATCCGGTACCAGAAAAATTGCTGGGAAAACGCAGGAACGCCTGAAAAAATTAATCTGGCTGGCGGCGCAGGCAGTAAAAGCAGAACTTTTTGGTGGGGAAGGTTATGAATATCAGGAGCTGGCATTACTGGCGGGAGTGACAACTAAAAACTGGTCCAAAACATTTACTCGTCACTGGGTTGCAATGAAACACATTTTTCACCGACTGGATAGTGAGGCTTTATTATTTGTAATGAGAACACGTTCAAAACAAAAGGCGGCATTTTCAAAGCAAAGTGTTGCAAAAGTAGATTGAAAGGCATATATTTCATGCAAATCTGATATTTTGCCGATTTTGTACGTGATGGCAAAAGCAAACAAAACCCGCCCACAAGCGGGTTTTTTTGTGCCACTTATCTCGGATAGACATGGTGAATGCGCTGGTGGAGGAGATAAGGGTGATTTTTGTATGCTTGCAACATTGATTTCGTAACGTTATTATCCTGCGCCCGGCCCTTTAGCTCAGTGGTGAGAGCGAGCGACTCATAATCGCCAGGTCGCTGG
>NZ_JABWMS020000168.1:0-1354 GCF_013369155.2 Escherichia sp. 94.0001
GATCCTGGTGGAAAACCTGATAATTGACCCGAAACTGGCACTGGATGCGGCCTGGCGACTGGCGCAGTTCACACACCATAAAAAAGGCGATGCCGGTAAAAAATCGGCAAAAGGTGATGCCGCGAAAAAAGCGGCTAACCGTTTTGCGGTGCCACCACCTCCCCGACTGGTGGTGAATAACCAGAATGAGGAAAGCGGATGATACCTGTATGGAGCACGGCATGTCCGGACTGGGCAGAGCGCCTGAAAAAGGGGCTGTCGATTATTCCGGCTCCGATTTATCCGGACCAGGCTGCACATGCACTGGCGATTTTTAAACAACTGCGGATTGTGGATGCACCGGGTAGCCCGACATTCGGGGAGTCCTGTGCACCGTGGGTGTTTGACCTGGTGGCGGCCCTGTTTGGCTCCTACGATGCGCAGACCGGTGTTCGCCATATCAAGGAAGTGTTTATCCTTATCCCCAAGAAAAACAGTAAGTCCACGCTGGCCGCGGGGATCATGATGACGGCGCTGTTACTGAACTGGCGGCAGGCGGCGGGCTACACCATTCTGGCCCCGACCGTGGAGGTGGCGGCTAACGCCTTCAACCCTGCCAGGGATATGGTACGACGGGACGATGATCTGGATGACCTCTGTCAGGTGCAGACACATATCCGGACCATCACCCATCGGGTGACGGACACCACCCTGAAGGTGGTGGCAGCCGATCCGAATACGGTGTCCGGTATCAAGTCCGTGGGGACACTGATTGATGAACTGTGGCTGTTTGGCAAGCAGTACAAAGCGGAAGACATGCTACGTGAAGCCATCGGCGGGCTTGCCTCCCGTCCGGAAGGATTTGTGGTGTACACAACCACCCAGTCGAATGAACCGCCTGCCGGGGTGTTCAGACAGAAACTGCAGTACGCCCGGGATGTCCGTGACGGCAAAATTCATGATCCGCACTTTCTGCCGGTGATATTTGAACACCCTCCTGAAATGGTGGAAAGCGGGGCTCACCTGCTGATGGAAAACCTCGCCATGGTTAACCCGAATCTCGGTTATTCGGTGGATGAGGCCTTTCTGTACCGGGAGTACCGTAAAGCCCGGGAGGCTGGTGAGGAAGCATTTCGTGGCTTCATGTCAAAACACGCCAATGTGGAAATCGGTCTTGCCCTGCGTTCTGACCGCTGGGCGGGCGCGGATTTCTGGGAGCAGCAGGGCAGGCGCGTCAGCCTGGACGATATCCTGCAGCGCGCTGATGTGGTGACGGTGGGGATTGACGGCGGGGGCCTGGATGATCTGCTGGGAATGTACGTGACTGGCCGTGACAGGGAAACCCGCGAATGGCTGGGCTGGGGCCATGCCTGGG
>NZ_JABWMS020000169.1:0-1315 GCF_013369155.2 Escherichia sp. 94.0001
GGAGGATCTGGAGCTTATCAGTAAACAGAGAGGTTCGAAGTGAGCGAAATTAACTCTCAGGCACTGCGTGAAGCGGCAGAGCAGGCAATGCATGACGACTGGGGATTTGATGCGGACCTTTTCCATGAGCTGGTAACACCATCGATTGTGCGGGCACTGCTGGATGAACGGGAAAGAAACCAGCAATACATCAAACGCCGTGACCAGGAGAACGAGGAAATTGCGCTAACGGTAGGGAAGCTGCGTGTTGAGCTGGAAGGCAAAGACAGGCGCATTACTGAGGTGACAATGTGGATTAAGCGACTGAGTTCCTCTCTCAAAAACGCCAAACCAGACAGCAAGTTGCCGGATGACGCCATGATCTGGCTAAATAATGAAGGACTTACCAGTATAGAGGATATTTTACGATGAGCACTTTTACCAAAGAATGGCTACAAAATACGATTACCAGTATTGAGTCAGCACGAGATGAAATGCCATTCGGACTCGACAACGATCAAGCACACATGCTTACAGCATTTAAAATCGCTCTCGCCTCACTGGAACGCGAACAGATTCGCCACGAGCATGCCAAATGGTCTGACTCCACATTTGGCTGCGTTGGCCCCATTGGTCCACTGAAACACCTCTCAAAAGAGGCTCTGGAAGCCGCAGCCGAACCAGACGATCTTAGCGAGTGGGCTGATATGCAGTTTCTGTTGTGGGATGCACAGCGCCGTGCCGGCATCAGCGATGCTGAAATTACCGCTGCTATGGAAGATAAATTGAAGATCAACATGGAGCGCCAGTGGCCTGAGCCAAAAGATGGTGAGCCTCGCTTGCACATTAAAGAACCCGGCAACTCTCCGGTAACTCCGGATGGTTTATCCACGGTATGCGCTGAGGCTTATCAGGTTGTAGGAGTTATGGCAGATGCGCTTGGTGTATTCGGTGATGCAGCAGTACAGAAAGTTCTGGATAACCTGTCACAGCAAAAACTTGTTCACAGAGATGTGCTGCCGTTCTCGCTTCCGGTAACTCCGGATGGTTGGGTTATGGTTCCTAAACAGGTAACGCCGGAAATCAGCAACGCGATAAACGTTGTGGGTCAACGCTGTACATGCGGAAATTGCTCTCAGCGGTTGTGGGATTTATTACTCGACGCCACACAGCAAGGAGTTAACCGTGGCTAACCTGCAACTTGCCGTCAAAGGTGAATAACAATCCTCGCACTCGCGGGGATTTCTTTTATCTGAACTCGCTACGGCGGGTTTTGTTTTATGGAGACAAGAAATGTCAGATTTGGCTATGAAGGTTTTGAAATGGCAATCGACTG
>NZ_JABWMS020000016.1:0-87199 GCF_013369155.2 Escherichia sp. 94.0001
ATTAATAACAAGCCAAATTATCTTTGATTATGGTAATGTCCATAGCGGAATTAATATTAGATTCAAACCTATATTTTCCTCATCCATAGCTCTTCCTATTTATAAAGGATTAAGTCATGTTTAAAAAAACATTATTATCTATATTCGCAACCACACTATTATCTGGCGTTGCATTTAACGCGCTTGCTGATGACCCTAATCAGGGTTCCGGTAAAATAACGTTTAAGGGTGAAGTTATCGATGCACCTTGCTCTATTGCTCCTGGTGATGAAGATCAAACAATAAATCTCGGTGAGGTTGCTGATACTGTATTAAAAAGCGGACAGAAATCTCTGCCTGTAGATGTCACCATTCATTTGCAGGATTGTATTTTATCTGACGGCACTAACACTGTTGATAAAGTCAAAATCACCTTTAGCTCTGCCAGCGTTGACACTACCGACTCCAACCTGCTTAAAAACACACAGGAAGGTAACATCGGCGGCGCAACTGATGTAGGAGTACGTCTGGTGAAATCAGACAATACCAACGTGACTCTTGGTACCCCCATCACCATCGACTTCCCGACAACTAATTCCTACCAGGAGTTGAACTTTAAAGCCCGTATGGAATCTCTGGGACGCACCGCGACCCCGGGTAATGTGCAGGCACAGGCTAATTACGTACTCGACTACAAGTAATCGGCAATTAATACCTACACAACACCAGGCGGTAAAACTGATGAAATTTCATCAGCACCTTGGGGTCTTTTTTGAAATGGATTTTTATGAACAATAAAAACACGTTTACCGGGGATAAATTATCCTACGCAATTAAAAATGCCCTGTCTGGTGTTGTGTTTTCGCTACTCTTCGTTTTACCAGTCCGCGCCGTAGAATTCAATGCTGATATGATTGACGTTGAAGATCGTGCGAACATTGATCTCTCGCGATTTGAAAAAAAAGGCTATATCACCCCTGCAAAATACCTCGTTCGTGTGCAAATAAACAAAAACATGTTACCACAAGCGTTAATGCTGGAGTGGGCAAAAGCCGATAATGAAAGTGGTTCGTTACTCTGCTTAACCAAAGAAAACCTGACTAATTTCGGCCTTAATACGGACTTTATTGAATCATTGCAAACCATAGCTGGCAGCGAATGTTTAGATTTAAGTCAACGTCAGGAATTAACGATACGGCTTGATAAAGCCACAATGATATTATCGCTTAGCATTCCCCAAGCATGGTTAAAATACCAGGCAACAAACTGGACGCCCCCCGAATTTTGGGATGACGGTATCGCCGGATTTATCCTTGATTACAACATATACGCTAGCCAGTATTCTCCACAGCAGGGAGACAGTACCCAAAATGTCAGCTCCTATGGTACGTTAGGCTTTAACCTCGGCGCATGGCGCTTACGTAGCGATTACCAATATAATCAGAATTTTGCTGATGGTCGTTCCGTCAGCCATAGCGGTGAATTTGCGCGAACTTATCTCTTTCGCCCTATTCCCTCATGGTCATCTAAGTTCACCATGGGACAATACGACCTGAGTTCCAATCTTTACGATACCTTCCATTTTACTGGCGCATCACTGGAAAGTGATGAAAGCATGTTGCCGCCAGATTTACAGGGTTATGCGCCACAAATTACCGGCATCGCGCAGACCAACGCCAAAGTGACAGTAGCGCAAAATGGTCGTGTACTTTATCAAACCACAGTCGCGCCAGGCCCTTTTACTATTACTGATTTGGGTCAATCGTTTCAGGGTCAACTGGATGTCACTGTTGAAGAAGAAGATGGCCGTACCAATACCTTTCAGGTCGGTTCCGCTTCCATCCCCTATTTAACCCGTAAAGGGCAAGTACGCTACAAAACATCGCTGGGAAAACCAACATCAGTCGGACATAACGATATTAATAACCCCTTTTTCTGGACGGCTGAAGCCTCCTGGGGCTGGCTGAATAATGTGTCGCTCTATGGCGGCGGCATGTTCACTGCAGATGATTACCAGGCGATCACCACTGGCATCGGTTTTAACCTCAATCAATTTGGTTCGCTTTCTTTCGATGTCACCGGAGCTGATGCCTCTTTACAGCAACAAAATAGCGACAATTTGCGTGGTTACAGCTATCGGTTTAACTATGCAAAACATTTCGAATCAACGGGCAGCCAGATTACCTTCGCGGGTTATCGCTTCTCTGATAAAGATTACGTGTCAATGAATGAGTACCTCAACTCACGTAATGGTGATGAGTCAATCGATAACGAAAAAGAAAGTTATGTTATTTCCCTGAACCAGTACTTTGAATCGCTGGAATTAAACTCTTATGTCAACGTTACACGCAATACTTATTGGGACAGCCCTGCCAATACTAATTACTCGATATCAGTAAGCAAAAACTTTGATATTGGTGATTTCAAGGGCATTTCCGCATCGCTGGCAGTGAGTCGCATTCGCTGGGATGATGACGAAGAAAATCAGTATTACTTCTCATTCTCTCTGCCGTTACAGCAAAGTCGCAACCTTTCCTACAGCATGCAGCGCACGGGTGGTAGTAATACTTCGCAAATGGTTTCCTGGTATGACTCGTCAGACCGCAACAATATCTGGAATATTTCGGCGTCAGCAACGGACGATAATATTCGCGATGGCGAACCAACGCTGCGTGGCAGCTATCAGCACAATTCACCATGGGGACGTCTGAACTTTACCGGTAGTGTGCAACCGAATCAGTACAATTCTGTTACCGCAGGCTGGTACGGTTCAATTACAGCTACGCGTCATGGTGTCGCTCTTCACGATTATAGCTACGGCGATAACGCCCGCATGATGGTCGATACCGATGGTATTCCTGGCGTTGAAATCAACTCTAACCGTACTGTTACCAATGGGCTGGGCATCGCCGTGATACCTTCATTATCGAACTACACCACCTCCATGTTGCGGGTGAATAATAACGTTCTGCCAGAAGGTGTCGATGTCGAAAACTCGGTCATTCGTACTACGCTCACCCAGGGTGCCATCGGCTACGCAAAACTGAATGCCACCACCGGATACCAAATCGTCGGCGTTATTCGTCAAGAAAATGGGCGCTTCCCACCACTGGGGGTGAATGTCACGGATAAATCGACAGGTAAAGATGTGGGCCTGGTGGCGGAAGATGGCTTTGTTTATCTCAGCGGGATTCAAGAAAACAGTACCCTACGTTTAACTTGGGGTAATAACTCCTGTGAAATTACCCCCCCGAACCAAAGTAACATCAACGAAAGTGCCATTATTTTGCCTTGTAAAACAGTCAACTAATTCAGGATGAAAAAAATGAAATCGCTATTAACCGTAACAGGAATGATTTGTTTACTGGGGTTCTGTAACTTCGCCCAAGCGACTGTCTCCCCCGACAGAACGCGCATAATTTTTAATGCTTCAAATAAAAGCGCAACTGTTCGCCTGACCAACCAAAGTAAAATCGATCCTTATTTAGCTCAATCGTGGATTGAGGACGCCAGCGGTAAAAAAACGCGCGATTACATATCAACGCTCCCCCCAATGGAACGTATCGAGGCCAATGAGCAAGTGCAAATTCGCCTGATGGCGCTGTCCGCATTAAACAACTTGCCACAGGACAGAGAAACGCTGTTTTACTATAACGTGCGGGAAATTCCGCCGCGCGCCAAAGAACAGAATGTAATGCAAATCGCCATGCAAAGTCGTCTGAAACTGTTCTGGCGACCCAAATCGATTGAATTAAAAGAGGGAGAGATGGTACCCCTGCAAAAATTGACGATTACCCACAGCGCCGCCGGGTTGACCCTGAATAACCCGACGCCTTATCACATTACCGTCGGTTATATCGGAACTAACGGCAAGACATTAATGCCCGGAACAGACAGCATTATGGTTACCCCTTTTGGGACTGCAACTCAGCAAATTAAAAACCTTCCGACGACCTTCCTACTGGGTTTTGTTGGTGATTACGGTGGGCTGGAAATGTTCAAAATTGACTGTAATTCCGTTCAGTCACTCTGCCAAGCTACACCTGCGAAGAAGGGAAAATTATGATCATGCTTTTTCGTCTCCTGGCAATATTGTGCTTGTTTGTTAATGTTTCTTCTTATGCAGTCGATTGCTATCAGAATAAACGTTTTGGTAATACAGAAATAAATAAACCTATGCCTGCGTTCAAAGTACCACAGGATGCTGAGATTGGTCAGAAAATTTGGGAAAGCGATGATATTAATACAAAAGTTTTTTGCAACAGGGCCGTCAATTGGTCAGAAAGCAATCCATATGAAAATGTTCATGCCTGGATAAAAATAGCAGAGTTCAATGATCCCTCTGTGATAAACAACCCATACTTAACATTTGGTGTAACTTATAATGGACAGGATTACGAAGGAAACAATCAGGGCATTGATACAGGATATTGTCTGGATAGAGCAAACCCATTTCAGATTGTGACTGACACATGCACTAATACTGGTGTCCTCCAAACAGAGGTCACCTTCAATGCTCGATTTCGCTTGTATGTAAAACTTAAACAATATCCCCCTAAGGACACGAAATTTGACTTTAGCTCGGTCAATATATTGCAATTCGATGGTTCACAAGGAGCAAACACCGATAATAGAGCCAAAAATTTACACGCTAATATTACAGGGCTCGACAATATTTCTTTTCTTGATTGTAGCATAGACATTCGCATTTTCCCTGAAAGTCAAATCGTTAATTTCGGACGTATTGACCCGAGTACAATCGTGACTATACCGCCAACAGCTACATTTGATGTTTCAACAATTCGGGATGCTACTGCTAATTGTAGCGAACAATTTGATGTCGCAACCAGTTTCTACACTGATGATACATTATATGATAATACACACTTAGAAATGGGAAACGGTCTTATAATGCACATTACAGATCAAGTTGATAAGACAGATATGAAATTTAATCAGTATAAATTATTTACTACTTATAAACCTAATGAAACCCCAGCAGTAATAACACGAAGTTACCAGGCGAAGCTAACGACAGAACCAGGTGCAACACTGGTTTATGGCCCATTTCAAAAGGACCTGATTGTTAAAATCAACTACAACTAGCCATAAAAACGCCGGGAATATCCCGGCGTTTTCATCTTCAATATTTTGAGTTATTAACTAGCTTTACGCTCATGCGCCTGTCGGTATGCCACCAGGTCTTCAATAGTCACGAGCGCCATATTATGTTTATTGGCAAACTCAATGCACTCTGGCGCACGCGCCATCGTGCCATCGTCATTAGTCAGCTCACACAACACACCAGCTGGTTTAAAGCCTGCCAGCGTCATCAGATCAATAGTCGCTTCGGTATGGCCGCCACGCGTCAGCACACCACCCGCCTGCGCGCGCAGTGGGAAAACGTGGCCAGGACGATTCAGATCAGAAGGTTTTGCGCCATCGGCAATCGCTGCGCGAACGGTCGTAATACGGTCAGCGGCAGAAACACCGGTAGTCAC
This sequence comes from Escherichia sp. 94.0001, assembly GCF_013369155.2. NCBI lineage: Bacteria > Pseudomonadati > Pseudomonadota > Gammaproteobacteria > Enterobacterales > Enterobacteriaceae > Escherichia > Escherichia sp. 94.0001. The sequence continues at coordinate 5,481 of NZ_JABWMS020000016.1, forward strand.
ACCTTCAGCCGCTTCAATGGTCACGGTAAAACCGGTGCCATAGGCGCTGGTGTTATTTTCTACCATCATTGGCAGATCGAGTTGTTTACGGCGATCTTCAGTAATGCACAGGCAAACAATACCGCTACCGTGGCGAATGGTCAGCGCCATCTGCTCAACGGTCATGGTTTCTGCCGGGAAGATCATATCGCCTTCGTTTTCACGGTCTTCATCATCAAGCACCATTACACCGCGTCCTTCACGCAGCGCAGCCAGTGCATTTTCAACACGTTCGAAAGGCGTACCAAAAGAGGAAAGTAGCGTCTGATTCATGGTAAAAAAACCTCACTAAAATTATGGTTACCAGAATCAGGGCAGTCTTAGGAGTGGCGGCATATAGCCAAAATAACGTGAGCGGGTCCATGCCCGACAGAATCGTTACTCTCTCCCATCCGGACTCTAACCGTCGGCCCCGGAATTACACCGGATCTGCTGTCCTTTGAGTTCGCACCCAAAGCGCTCGCGGGCTTTCAACTGAGTTGATTTACCGCCGGTGGGGAATTTCGCCCCGCCCTGAGAATAAGCGGATTCACTATAACGCTAATGATTAGCGGCAGCAACGCATAGCTTCACATAATTCTGGTTTATGACTTACCCTTATCGCACTACAATGGCACTCAACACCTATCAGTACAGGGAAACTACAATGATTGACCCGAAAAAAATTGAGCAAATCGCTCGCCAGGTTCACGAATCAATGCCTAAAGGAATCAGGGAGTTCGGGGAAGATGTGGAGAAAAAAATCCGCCAAACCCTACAAGCGCAGCTGACGCGTCTCGATCTGGTGAGCCGCGAAGAATTCGACGTACAGACGCAAGTCCTGTTACGGACTCGTGAGAAACTGGCATTACTGGAGCAGCGCATCAGTGAACTGGAAGCGCGCAATAATCCGGTAGCAGAACTTCAATCTCCTCCGGCTATCCCGCCGGTTGATAAAGCAGAATAAAGCACCACAAAAACGGGCCAGACGGCCCGTAATATCAATGTTCTAATTCCAGTTCTCTGGTTTGCATCATCTGTTGGCAATACCAGGCATAACGTGCGCAAAACCAGGTTCTATGTTCTTCATCCATGTTACCAGTAACGGCCAGAATATCGACCGGGCGACCTTCTGCGTGCATTCTGGCAAAACTACGCGCCAGGAAATCGAAGTTATTTAAAGAATTAAGACTATGATCCATAAGCACATCCTCCGGTTATCGCATACCTTTTAAGGCCATATGCTTTTTCTGATTTCAGTATTCCCCAATCAGTGTAGTGCCTTTAAACATAACGTGCGTAAATATATTGTTCCCGATCACACTTTTTAGTGAAAAATAAAAAACAACATTAAAAGACTTTCTCTTTCAGAACATCTCTAACATGTGTTATTATTAACAAAGATAAATGTAAGCAAGGAAATTATCGCAAAATAAATATTGCGTCACTAAATGGACATTGGAGTGACATATGATTTTATTCGCTGACTATAACACCCCTTATCTTTTCGCTATTTCTTTTGTACTTTTGATCGGCCTTTTAGAAATTTTTGCACTTATCTGCGGTCACATGCTCTCCGGTGCTCTTGATGCACATCTTGACCATTATGATTCCATAACCACAGGTCATATTAGCCAGGCACTTCATTATCTCAATTTTGGAAGATTGCCAGCTCTCGTCGTTCTCTGCTTACATGCTGGTTTTTTTGGCCTTATTGGCATCCTGCTACAGCAGGTCTGCATCATGGTTTGGCAATCACCACTCTCGAACCTGTTCGTGGTTCCTGTCAGTTTACTGTTTACGATTATTGCGGTGCATTATACCGGTAAAATAGTTGCGCCCTGGATTCCACGCGACCATAGTTCAGCTATTACAGAAGAAGAATATATTGGTAGCATGGCGTTAATTACCGGTCATCAGGCCACTTCAGGTAATCCCTGCGAAGGAAAACTCACCGATCAATTTGGCCAAATACATTATTTACTACTAGAGCCTGAAGAAGGAAAAATTTTCACTAAAGGAGACAAAGTGTTAATTATTTGCCGACTTTCTGCAACGCGATATTTGGCGGAAAACAATCCCTGGCCCCAAATATTGTAATTTATTAATCAAAAGGAAATTTAATAATGGATGATATTGTTAATTCTGTGCCCTCCTGGATGTTTACCGCAATTATTGCCGTATGCGTTCTGTTTATTATTGGGATTATTTTCGCCAGGCTCTATCGTCGCGCTTCGGCAGAGCAAGCATTTGTTCGTACTGGTTTAGGTGGTCAAAAAGTGGTGATGAGCGGTGGCGCAATCGTGATGCCAATCTTCCATGAAATAATTCCCATCAATATGAATACCCTGAAACTGGAAGTCAGCCGCTCAACCATTGATAGCCTGATTACGAAAGATCGTATGCGCGTCGATGTCGTTGTCGCTTTCTTTGTGCGGGTAAAACCGTCAGTGGAAGGTATTGCCACCGCCGCTCAGACGCTGGGGCAACGCACCCTGTCGCCTGAAGACTTACGTATGTTGGTTGAAGATAAATTTGTCGATGCCCTCCGTGCAACAGCTGCACAAATGACCATGCATGAGTTACAGGATACCCGCGAGAACTTCGTGCAGGGCGTACAAAATACCGTTGCTGAAGATCTGTCGAAAAACGGCCTGGAACTGGAAAGCGTTTCACTTACCAACTTTAACCAGACGTCGAAAGAACATTTCAATCCTAACAACGCCTTTGACGCCGAAGGTTTAACCAAGCTGACGCAGGAGACGGAGCGCCGTCGTCGCGAACGTAACGAAGTTGAACAGGATGTAGAAGTTGCGGTGCGTGAGAAAAACCGTGATGCGCTTTCGCGGAAGCTGGAGATTGAACAGCAAGAAGCGTTTATGACGCTTGAGCAGGAGCAGCAGGTTAAAACCCGTACCGCTGAGCAGAATGCGAAAATTGCGGCTTTTGAGGCCGAGCGTCGTCGGGAAGCAGAGCAGACGCGAATTCTGGCTGAACGACAGATTCAGGAAACGGAAATCGACCGCGAACAGGCCGTCCGTTCCAGAAAAGTTGAAGCTGAACGTGAAGTTCGCATTAAAGAGATCGAACAGCAGCAGGTCACCGAAATCGCCAACCAGACGAAATCGATCGCTATTGCCGCCAAATCGGAACAGCAGTCACAAGCGGAAGCGCGTGCCAACCTTGCACTTGCAGAAGCGGTAAGCGCCCAGCAAAACGTAGAAACCACTCGCCAGACCGCAGAAGCCGATCGTGCTAAACAAGTTGCCCTAATCGCTGCCGCGCAGGATGCAGAAACCAAAGCGGTTGAACTGACCGTGCGGGCGAAAGCAGAAAAAGAAGCCGCAGAGATGCAGGCGGCGGCGATCGTTGAGTTAGCCGAAGCTACGCGTAAAAAAGGCCTGGCGGAAGCAGAAGCGCAACGTGCGCTGAACGATGCTATCAACGTACTTTCTGACGAGCAAACCAGCCTTAAATTCAAACTGGCATTGTTGCAGGCGCTCCCTGCGGTAATTGAGAAATCTGTGGAACCAATGAAGTCTATCGACGGTATTAAGATTATTCAGGTCGATGGTCTGAACCGTGGTGGTACCGCAGGGGATGCAATATCAGGTAGCGTTGGTGGAGGAAATCTGGCGGAACAAGCGTTATCAGCCGCGCTTTCTTACCGCACACAGGCACCGCTGATTGACTCCTTGCTCAATGAAATTGGTGTTTCAGGCGGCTCGCTAGCGGCATTGACTTCACCCTTAACCTCAACAACTCCCGTAGCAGAAAACATAGAATAAATTTTCAACCATGAACATCCCTGGCCCAAAAAGCCGGGGATTTGTTATATCTGCGTTCCGCTAAAAAGTACAAATGATCAGGTTGTTACAGCGTTTTGCGAGCCGACTCGGGGAAGAGAAAACTGCATCAGGGAAAGCATTGCGCGGGGTCTGGCGCTCATCAACAATCGGGTAGTCAGCAAGGGGCTGAAACGGGAAAGCCCCTCCCGAGGAAGGGGCCTTGTATAAGGAAAGGGTTATGATGAAGTTCGTCATCATACTGATTGTGTTGTTACTGTTAAGTTTCCCGACTTACTAACAACCAATTCAGAGGGGGGAGAAATCCTCCCTTACCCTTGTTCCTTTACTTTAGGTTGAAAAAACAGCAGCGTCAATAGACCTGCCTGGTTCGAAGCGAGATCTGTGAACCGCTTTCCGGTTAGCCTTTTTTATCCTGTTGGATCTTCTTGATGATGTTGGTCGTTGAGCAACCGTCTTCAAAGTTGAGCACCAACACTTCGCCACCGTTGGCCCAGACTTCTTTACTCCCGGCAATCTCTTCTGGTTTATAGTCGCCGCCTTTCACCAGCAGGTCTGGCAAGATCCCGGCGATCAAGTGCTGCGGCGTGTCTTCTTCAAACGACACCACCCAGTCGACCGCTTCCAGTGCCCCCAGCACAATCATACGCTGTTCGAGAGGGTTAACGGGGCGGGAATCCCCTTTCAGCCGTTTGGTGGAGGCATCGCTGTTCACAGCGACAATCAGGCGGTCACCCAGTTTGCGGGCATTTGCCAGATAGGAGACGTGCCCGGCGTGCAGGATGTCGAAGACGCCGTTGGTCATCACCACTTTTTCACCGCGTTTACGCGCCGCCGCTACAGCAAGCTTCAGTTCCTCTTCGGTCATCACACCAAAGCCGGTATCTGCACGTCCACGTACTGCATTTTCCAGCTCGATCGGCGAAACCGTGGATGTCCCCAGTTTGCCGACCACCACGCCTGCCGCCGCATTGGCAAAGAAGCAGGCTTCTTCCAGCGAATTACCCGCAGCCAGCGTTGCCGCCAGCACACCAATCACCGTGTCGCCCGCACCGGTAACGTCATACACTTCCTGCGCCTGGGTTGGCATATGCAGCGGCGCTTTACCCGGTTGCAGCAGGGTCATCCCTTGTTCGGAACGGGTCACCAACAGAGCCGAGAGTTCGTAATCGGCAATCAGTTTCATTCCGCGCTCAACAATCTCTTCTTCGGTCTTACATTTACCGACAACAGCTTCAAATTCCGAGAGATTCGGCGTTAACAGCGTAGCGCCGCGGTAGCGCTCAAAATCGGTGCCTTTTGGATCAATCAGCACCGGAACGCCCGCTTTACGCGCCAGTTGGATCATCTGCTGCACGCTTGCCAGCGCACCTTTCGCGTAGTCAGAGAGCACCAGCGCGCCAATCGAACTCAGCGCCTGATTAATCCGCTCGTGCAGCGGCTGCGGATCAACCCCTTCGAAACCTTCTTCAAAATCCAGACGGATCAGCTGTTGGTTGCGGGAAAGTACCCGTAATTTGGTGATGGTCGGATGCGTCGGTACAGAAACGAAGTCGCATTTGACGTTGACGTCGGCCAGAGATTTACTCAGCGCGCGCGCCGCATCGTCAATGCCCGTCAACCCGACCAGGCGTGCATTAGCACCGAGAGAAGCGATATTCATCGCCACGTTAGCCGCGCCGCCCGGACGTTCTTCGATGGTATTCACTTTAACCACGGGCACCGGCGCTTCCGGCGAGATACGGCTGGTGGGACCGTACCAGTAACGATCCAGCATCACATCACCAACCACCATCACTCCTGCACGTTCAAACTCTGGCAGCGTTACTTTCATTCCTGTCTCCTGAGAGATTCAAAATTTGCGCGCGATAATACCATACTTCATTCTTCCACCAGCCACTTCTGCCAGCTTGCCCGCACCAGATCACGCTCTGCGGTGAAGCAATCCTCCGACACATGGCCCGGCAATTCCTGTAATGCCAGATGATGAAGTTCATCGCGCAGCGTAGTGTAAGCACGGGTCAGCACCATCGCTTCCTGCTCTTCCATAATGTCGTTTTGCGCCAGCAGCTCCAGAATACGCACGTTGTCTGACCAGCGCGTTAACTTCGGTTTTTCATGAGCGTAGCGCAACACCAGATATTGGGTAATAAATTCGATATCGGTAATTCCGCCTTCATCGGCTTTGATATCAAAGCGATCGCGATGTTTATTGCCGAGATGAGCGCGCATTTTCTCGCGCATTTCCCGCACTTCCGTTTGCAGAGTTTTACCTTCACGCGGCAGCATCATAATCTCGCGACGCACCGCGTCAAAGTGCGCGGTGAGCTGCGGATCGCCGTACACTACACGCGCACGCACCAGCGCCTGATGTTCCCACGTCCAGGCCTCGTTTTTCTGATAATCGGAAAACGCTTCTGCAGAGGTGACCAGCATTCCCGCCGCCCCGGACGGACGCAGTCGAGCATCCACTTCATACAAAATGCCGGAAGAGGTTCGCGTACTGAACAGATGCATAATGCGTTGCGCCAGACGCAGATAAAACTGTCGCCCGTCGATTTCCCGCTCGCCGTCAGTCATCGCATCCATTGGGCAATCATGGAGGAAGATCAGGTCAAGATCGGAACTGTAGCCTAACTCCCAGCCGCCCAGCTTGCCGTAGCCGACCACCGCAAAACCACGCCCTTCGCGTTCGTTCAGGTGATTTGGCTTACCGTAGCGGGCAACCATTTGAACCCATGCCTGTTGTACGACAGCATCTATCATAGCTTCCGCCAGCCAGGTTAAGTGATCGCTCACTTTCATTACCGGTAGCGTACCGGCGATATCCGCCGCCGCGATGCGTAAAAGTTGCGCCTGTTTGAACTGACGCAGCGCCTCAAGCTGTTGCTCTTCGTCATCTTCCGGCACGCGCAGCAAATACTGGCGCAGTTCATCACGGTAGGCATCCGTCGCCGTCGGCTGGTAAAGAGTGTTCGGATCGAGCAGTTCGTCCAGCAATAATGGATAACGCGCCAGTTGGCTGGCAATCATCGGCGATGCGGCGCACAGCGAAATCAAATGCTTAAGCGCTGCGGGGAATTCACTAAGCAGCTCAAGATAGGTAGTGCGGGTAACAATCCCCACCAGCAAAGCCGTAATGCGCGACAGCGTGACAGCAGCGTCTTCACGCGCACAGACATCACTTAGCAGATGCGGCATCAGATGGTCGAGCACCTGACGTCCTCGCGGCCCGATTGTGCGCTTATCCAGCTCTTTGCGGAAATCGGCAATCAGTGTTAGCACCTGTTTGCGATCATCTTCGCTAAGATGCGCCAGCACTGGCGTGGTGTCATCTTCCTGCAACGCATCCTGCCACAGCTCACGCCACTGTTCCGACAGCGACTCTTCCTGAGTTTCGCTTTCGTCGTCGCCAATCAATTCATTAAACACCCGGCGCACATTGGTCATATGTACGGTCAGCGCCCCGGTCAGTTGCGGCCAGTCAGCAAAGTCCATCGCCCACGCCAGCCGCGCACGGTTAAGCTCATCAGAAGGAAGTGTCTGGGTTTGTTCGTCGTTAATGCTTTGCAGCAGGTTTTCCAGACGCCGCAGGAAGAGATACGCCACTCGCAATTGTTCAGCATCGTTTTCAGAAAGCAGATGCAGCGCGGCAATGGCGCTGAGCGTTGGCAGTAAAGAGCGCGATTGCAGCGACGGTTCGCGCCCGCCGCGAATGAGCTGGAATACCTGGACGATAAATTCAATTTCGCGAATGCCACCCGCGCCAAGTTTGATGTTGTCGGTCAAACCGCGTCGGCGCACTTCACGGGCAATCATCCCTTTCATGTTGCGCAGCGACTGGATGACGCTGAAATCGATGTAACGGCGGAAAACAAACGGGCGCAGCATCGCACGCAACTCGTTAGCATAGACGCCGTCGCTATCGCCCATAATCCGCGCCTTGACCATGGCGTATCGCTCCCAGTCGCGCCCCTGCTCCTGGTAATAGTCTTCCAGTGCCGCAAAGCTCAGCACCAGCGGGCCACTTTCGCCAAACGGACGCAGTCGCATATCCACGCGATAAACAAAACCATCCTGCGTTGGTTGATCCAGCACTTTAATCAGCCGCTGACCCATGCGGGTAAAGAACTGAGCGTTATCCAGTTCCCTGCGTCCGCCCTGCGTGCAACCATGTTCCGGCCAGACAAAAATCAGATCGATATCTGAGGAAAAATTCAGCTCCCCGCCGCCCAGTTTACCCATGCCTAAAATCAGCAGCGGTTGCGCTTCACCCTGCGCATTGCACGGCGTTCCCCACTCGCGGCAGCAGGCCTCATACAGCCAGTCACGCGCAGCGACAATCAATGTCTCCGCCAGATGGCTGAGCTGCTGCAATATGCTCTCTTCAGTAACCAGTGCCAGCGTTTGCGCCCAGGCAATGCGCACCATAATGCGCCGCCGGAACAGACGCAGCTCGCGCATTAACCCTGCTTCGTCGCTTACATCACTGAGCGCCTTCTGCAACCATGCAGCGTAATGCTGCCATTCGTCGGCCTGCGGCGGCTGGCTTTCCAGTTCCGTCAGCCACTCTGGATGCGCAATTACGCTGTCCTGCACAAAATCACTGAAGGTAAGTACTGACTTCGCCTGTGCGCTAAGTGATTCCTCGGCTAAAGGCGCTGGCAGCCGCTCAACAACGGTCTGCCAGTACTGCTGTAACGGTGAAGAGAGCGGCTTCATAAGCGATTTTATCCTTGCCTGATTAACGTTTTCCGCTGTGCAACCAGAACGGTTCCTGATTGTTTGCCTCATTACGGAAATGTTCAATTTCAATGCGTTGCCCGGTCGCAATGGCATGACGCAGTCCCTGCCAGTTCTCCAGCCAGGCTTGCGCGACGAGAGGATCGTAGTAACCCGCCAGCAACAATATTGAGTCAATGTCACGCGTCAGGCGCGGCAATTGGTCACGGTAGCGATCGCCTAATGGCTGGCAGAAAACGCTTTTCAGTTCAGCGGCATGGCGGGAAAGATGGATATCGGCAAAGCGTTTGAAAGAATCGCTGATTTTGCCCTGCGCTTTGGCATCTAAAAACGGCTGCCAGGCTTTGCTTACCAGCCATTCGGTCAACGCCAGCTTCGCCATCGCCGTTTCGGTAGAGTAGACCGCCGTCACGGCAGATACCGCAGAAACGATGGTCGCTTCGCATTGGGTCAGCAGGTCACGTAAGTGAGTGCTCGCTTTACGCGGCACAATACCGCCGAACAGCATCAGCGTATGACGGACCAGACCGATGGCTGCCAGCACCTGCTCTTTCGCCGCATCGTTGCCACGTACCCACAGTTCTTCATGATACTGCCATTGCGCTAACGCCAGCTCGAGCGCCGCTTCCAGCCCCTGTTCCACATCAGCTTTTGCCGCAACATGCAAAATGGTGGTCGGTTTGATTTCACGCGCGGGATTGCCCTGCGCCAGATGATAGCCGCGCGCGGCTTTGCTCAGGCTGCCCTGACGTAATCCGGTTTGCGATACCAGTTGGTTCGCCAGTTTCAGTACCGCGCGCGTATCGCCGCTAAGCAGCTCCAGTTCCAGCTCGCAGATAGGCTCAGCAAATTCACCCGCTTTCACCTCGCCCTGATCGAGAGCGATTTCAATGCTGCTGCCATCGACCTCCACCAACCATTTTTCGCGATAAAAATCGGTGCTGAACAGTGGCTTCACGCGGGACGCGAGATCGGCTGGTAACTCACCGTTCGGCCAGACTTCCGTCGGTAACTGCGCCAGCTCGAGCGTCGGTTCGCTCAACGCCACGTTATATTCCGGGCGCTGGTGTAAGCCGCCTGTCACTCTTCCTGCAACTTTCATGGTCATCTCATAGCGACCGTTTTCGCCACGGATACGTAAGCCCATGTCGTGCCCACGCAGCCAGTTATCCTGCGTTTCGTAGTAAATATTCAGCAACTGCACGGGGTCATGGTGCTCGCCGCCCAGCGTATTGAGATGGTCACGCAACGCCTCAACGGCACTGTGATTAACAATAAACTTTAATTCGATTTCCTGAGCCATGGCCTTTACTTATCGGTTATGTCACATAAGTGACGATGAACGGCGAACTTAATGCGATCTTTTTTGTCAGTAGATAGTATTTTGCGCCAAATTGCCATGCAACGGGCAATTTGACGGGCGTAAAAGTTTGAAGCAGTGGCAAGACCTGACACAGAGGATTCCGATTGATGTCGAATGCTTTGCGTAGCGACACTGATGCCACTACTATCGTTCCACTTTCCATGACAATAACGACAGCCTGATGCCAAAATTACGCCTGATCGGATTAACTTTACTCGCACTTAGCGCGACTGCCGTCTCACACGCTGAAGAAACGCGCTATGTTTCCGACGAACTGAATACCTGGGTCCGTAGCGGTCCGGGAGACCATTATCGCCTCGTGGGCACGGTTAACGCCGGCGAGGAAGTGACCTTATTACAAACTGACGCCAACACCAATTATGCCCAGGTGAAAGACAGCTCTGGCCGTACCGCCTGGATCCCGTTGAAACAACTTAGCACAGAGCCAAGCCTGCGCTCCCGTGTGCCAGATCTGGAAAATCAGGTCAAAACCCTGACCGATAAGCTCACCAATATCGATAACACCTGGAATCAGCGCACCGCAGAAATGCAGCAAAAAGTGGCGCAGAGCGACAGCGTGATCAACGGGTTAAAAGAAGAAAATCAGAAACTGAAAAACGAGCTGATTGTCGCGCAGAAAAAGGTCGATGCCGCCAGCGTGCAGCTGGATGACAAACAGCGCACCATCATCATGCAGTGGTTTATGTATGGTGGCGGCGTGCTGGGGCTTGGCTTGCTGCTCGGTCTGGTACTGCCGCACCTGATCCCAACGCGCAAACGTAAAGATCGCTGGATGAACTAAATCGCCTTCTTCGTTGCACTGTCTTATTATTAGGAATTGTGTATTTGACGAAGGGATGATGGCGTGAAGATTTATCTGGTCGGTGGTGCTGTTCGGGATGCATTGTTAGGGCTACCGGTCAAAGACAGAGATTGGGTGGTAGTCGGTAGTACGCCACAGGAGATGCTCGACGCGGGCTACCAGCAGGTAGGCCGCGATTTTCCTGTTTTTCTGCATCCGCAAACGCATGAAGAGTATGCGCTGGCACGTACCGAACGGAAATCCGGTTCCGGTTACACCGGTTTTACCTGCTATGCCGCACCGGATGTCACGCTGGAAGATGATCTTAAGCGGCGCGATCTGACCATTAATGCGCTGGCCCAGGACGATAACGGCGAGATTATCGACCCGTACAACGGTCTGGGCGATCTGCAAAATCGTCTGTTGCGCCATGTTTCCCCCGCTTTTGGCGAAGATCCGTTACGCGTACTGCGCGTGGCGCGTTTTGCTGCGCGTTATGCCCACCTCGGTTTTCGTATTGCCGATGAAACTCTGGCGCTGATGCGCGAGATGACCCACGCGGGTGAACTGGAACACCTGACGCCTGAACGGGTGTGGAAAGAGACGGAAAGCGCCCTCACTACCCGCAATCCCCAGGTGTTCTTCCAGGTACTGCGCGATTGCGGCGCACTGCGCGTTTTATTCCCGGAAATTGACGCCCTGTTTGGCGTTCCGGCCCCCGCCAAGTGGCATCCGGAAATCGACACCGGTATTCACACCTTAATGACGCTCTCAATGGCGGCGATGCTAAGTCCGCAGGTCGATGTCCGTTTCGCAACGCTATGCCACGATCTCGGTAAAGGACTGACGCCGCCAGAACTTTGGCCGCGTCATCATGGTCATGGCCCGGCGGGTGTGAAGTTAGTGGAACAACTATGCCAGCGTCTGCGCGTGCCAAATGAAATTCGCGATTTAGCCAGACTGGTGGCTGAGTTTCACGATCTCATCCACACCTTCCCAATGCTGAACCCAAAAACCATCGTCAAACTATTTGATTCCATCGACGCCTGGCGTAAACCGCAGCGTGTCGAGCAACTGGCGCTGACCAGCGAGGCTGATGTGCGCGGCAGAACCGGTTTTGAATCAGCGGACTACCCGCAAGGCCGCTGGTTGCGCGAAGCCTGGGAAGTGGCACAGTCAGTGCCGACAAAAGCCGTCGTTGAAGCGGGATTTAAAGGTGTGGAGATTCGCGAGGAGCTGACCCGACGGCGGATTGCGGCGGTAGCCAGCTGGAAGGAACAACGTTGTCCAAAGCCTGATTAAGCACTTGAATTTCAATTTATTGCAAACACCGGCCAGGTCGGATAAGACGCACAAGCGTCATATCCGACACTATTCCTCAATCAAAAGAACACGACATACACCGCAGCAGCCACAATAAAGCGATAAATGGCGAAAGGGATAAACGAAATGCGCTTAATCAATTGCAGGAAGGTTTTAATCGCTATCAGCGCCACCACAAAAGCGGTGATAAACCCAACGGCAAACATCGGGATATCGCCGGTTGTCAGGAAGCCCCAGCTTTTGTAGAGATCGAGCGCCGTTGCGCCCATCATCATCGGCACCGCCAGCAGGAACGAGAACTCGGAAGCCGCGTAACGGCTCACGCCCATCAGCATCCCGCCAGATATGGTCGCCCCGGAGCGTGAAAAACCCGGCCACAGCGCCAGACACTGGAAGCAGCCAATCATAAACGCCTGGCGATAGGTCATATCATCGAGACCCGGCGCACGCGGCTCTTTCGGCTTCAGACATTCGGCAGCAATCAGCAACAAACCACCAACCACTAGCGCATACATCACATTTATTGGATTAAACAATGATTTAATCGTGTCATGGAACAACAATCCCAGTACTACCGCTGGGATCATGCCAAGCAGAATGTGGATCAGCGTTAAACGGCCTTTGCTTTCTCCTTCGTGTTGCAGCGGACGACCAAAGTGAATGCCAATCAGGCCAAACAGACGCCGCCAGAACATCACTACTACCGCCAGAATTGATCCTAACTGGATCACGACTTCAAAGGTTTTCGCCGTGTCGCCCTCAAATCCCAACAAGTGACCGACAATAATCATATGGCCCGTGCTGGATACCGGCAGAAATTCTGTCAATCCTTCGACCACACCCAATATTGCCGCTATCAGCAGCGAGTGCATATCGCTCATCAATAAACCCCTAAATTATAAAAATGTAACGCTTGTCCAAACTACTGCAGTATGACCAGGTTATAACCGTTTGGTTTAACAGCTGTAAAATTAATTATTTTCTTTCAGATTATTGCCACGCTCAATGATGACGCCAACATTCGCCGCCCGCGCCACTGCGCCTGGCTTGCTGAGTTTGATACGCACCCACGGCGAGTTGAAGCGTGCTAACAGCAGCTCCGCCACCTCTTCCGCCACACGTTCCACCAGCGCAAAACGCGCGCCCTCGACGTGGCTGACTACCGTTTCTGCAATGTCAGCGTAACTGAGGCAATCCGCCACATCATCACTTTTCGCCGCTTTACGGTTATCCCACGCCATTTCGATATCGAACACTAACTTCTGTTCGATGGTCTGTTCCCAGTCGTAAACACCAATAGTGGTGATTACCGAAAGTTGCTCTATAAATACAATATCCATCACGTCCTGCCTGCTTTTTGGCTAACCGGATACCACTTCCGGCGAAATGTGCGTATTATCCACAGATTCATCGTTGAACACGAATTTTCAAAACGGAACAGCTTATGAGTGCAATCGCGCCTGGAATGATCCTCATCGCGTACCTCTGCGGCTCCATTTCCAGTGCCATTCTGGTTTGCCGCTTGTGTGGGCTGCCCGATCCGCGAACCAGCGGCTCCGGTAATCCTGGCGCAACCAATGTGTTACGTATCGGTGGCAAGGGAGCAGCCGTAGCAGTACTGATTTTCGACGTTCTGAAAGGAATGTTGCCCGTCTGGGGCGCGTATGAATTAGGTGTCAGCCCCTTCTGGCTAGGCTTAATTGCCATCGCCGCCTGCCTTGGACACATCTGGCCCGTTTTCTTCGGTTTTAAAGGAGGAAAAGGCGTTGCTACCGCTTTTGGTGCCATCGCACCAATTGGCTGGGATCTCACCGGAGTAATGGCGGGAACCTGGTTACTGACCGTGCTATTGAGCGGATACTCGTCGCTGGGAGCGATTGTCAGCGCACTGATTGCTCCATTTTACGTCTGGTGGTTTAAGCCACAATTCACCTTCCCGGTTTCGATGCTCTCATGCCTGATCCTGCTGCGCCATCATGACAACATCCAGCGTCTGTGGCGTCGTCAGGAGACAAAAATCTGGACGAAATTCAAAAGAAAGCGCGAAAAGGATCCTGAGTGATTTTTCGCGAGTCTACATAACCTGATAGCCTTCGTCGGGCTTGCCTAGCCGCTGCTGGCACCATGCCGCCAGAAATTCCACGCAGACACGTAATTTCATGCTGCGATAGAGCGGCTCCCGGTAAACAGCCCAGATATTGGCGCTTTGTGCATACTCCGGCAATACTCGCACCAGTTTGCCACTCTCCAGAAACGGTAAAACATCCCACTCAGAACGCAGCATAATTCCTTTTCCTTCCAGCGCCCATTGCAGCACAATCTCGCCGCTATTGGAGGAAAGGTGCCCGCTTACCTTCACCGATTTTTTCTCCTGACCATTCCCCAACTCCCATATTCCGTGGGTCATATCGCGCTCTTTGGTCACCAGACAGTCATGACGACTTAATTCCTGCAAGGATTGTGGCTGCGGATATTTTTGCAGATACTCAGGTGCTGCACATAATATTCGTTTATTTTTTGTCAAAAGATGCGCAATATAATAATCAGGAATTTCGTCATTAATACGAATATCCAGATCAATATTATCCTGCACTAAATCAATTTGCCGATCGAACAATTCAAAATGCACCTGTAACTCAGGATAATTGCGCATCAGTTCGGTAATAGCTGGCGCAATATGGCTGCGCCCAAAACCAAAACTACAGCCAATACGAATCATCCCCTCCGGGCGCGTTTTGATTTGCGTGACGTCATCGACCAGTCTCTGATATTGGGTGAGGATTTCCAGCGCATGCTCGTAACAACGTTGGCCACTTTCAGTCAGCGCCACGCCGCGAGCGGAGCGGTTCAGCAGCGTTGTTGCCAGCGTATTTTCAAGGATTTGGATCCGCTTGGTGACAAATGCAGGCGTCTGCCCAAGCGTCGCCGCTGCGGCGCTAAAACTCCCGCTGTGGACGATTTCTACCAGTACCTGCAAATCTTTGGCTAAAGGCCAGCTATTCAGCATCGTTAATTATCCGCAGTTGTGATAAGCGCAGTGTATTTCGCAAAACATTGCCATTCCCTGCTCTGGCGCAATATTCATTCTTATTTTCGCGTTGATTCACGAACTGTGAATTACATATTCACGGCGGCAAAAAATATAAAACCACATTTTTAGTGGTAGTTTGTGGCGGTGAATTTTTCCAGACAAATACATAAACTGGAGTTGCCATGATGAGCGAAAGTAATAAGCAACAGGCAGTGAATAAGTTGACGGAGATTGTCGCTAACTTTACCGCCATGATTTCTACCCGAATGCCCGATGACGTGGTGGACAAACTAAAACAGCTAAAGGATGCCGAAACGTCGTCGATGGGGAAAATCATCTACCACACGATGTTCGACAACATGCAAAAAGCAATCGACCTGAATCGTCCTGCCTGTCAGGACACCGGCGAAATCATGTTTTTTGTTAAGGTCGGTTCCCGTTTCCCACTGCTTGGCGAGCTGCAAAGCATTCTTAAGCAAGCCGTGGAAGAGGCAACCGTCAAAGCGCCACTGCGTCACAATGCGGTAGAAATTTTTGACGAAGTGAACACCGGCAAAAATACCGGCAGCGGCGTACCGTGGGTCACCTGGGATATCGTCCCCGACGGTGACGATGCGGAAATCGAAGTTTACATGGCAGGCGGCGGCTGCACGTTGCCTGGTCGTTCGAAAGTGTTAATGCCGTCGGAAGGCTACGAAGGCGTAGTGAAATTCGTCTTCGAAAATATCTCCACCCTCGCCGTAAACGCCTGTCCACCGGTACTGGTAGGCGTGGGCATCGCCACCTCGGTGGAAACCGCCGCTGTGCTCTCACGTAAAGCCATTTTGCGCCCAATTGGCAGCCGCCATCCCAATCCAAAAGCGGCAGAGCTGGAACTACGCCTGGAAGAAGGACTCAACCGTCTGGGGATTGGTCCACAGGGGCTGACTGGCAACAGTTCAGTGATGGGCGTACATATCGAATCTGCCGCCCGCCATCCGTCAACCATCGGCGTTGCTGTTTCTACCGGCTGCTGGGCGCATCGTCGCGGCACACTGCTGGTTCATGCCGATCTCACCTTTGAAAATCTGTCTCACACCCGGAGCGCGTTATGAAAAAGATCCTGACAACCCCGATCAAAGCTGAAGATCTGCAAGATATTCGCGTCGGCGATGTGATCTACCTGACCGGTACGCTGGTAACCTGCCGTGACGTTTGTCACCGTCGCTTGATCGAACTCAAACGTCCGATCCCTTACGATCTCAACGGCAAAGCGATTTTCCACGCTGGCCCCATCGTGCGCAAAAACGGCGACAAATGGGAGATGGTATCCGTCGGCCCGACAACCAGTATGCGTATGGAAAGTTTTGAACGTGAATTTATCGAACAGACCGGCGTGAAACTGGTGGTCGGCAAAGGCGGAATGGGGCCGCTGACCGAAGAAGGCTGCCAGAAATTCAAGGCGCTGCATGTGATTTTCCCGGCAGGCTGCGCAGTACTGGCGGCAACCCAGGTGGAAGAGATTGAAGAGGTGCACTGGACAGAACTCGGGATGCCGGAGTCGCTGTGGGTCTGCCGGGTCAAAGAGTTCGGTCCGCTGATTGTCTCTATTGATACCCACGGCAACAACCTGATAGCCGAAAACAAAAAGCTGTTCGCCGAACGCCGCGATCCCATCGTGGAAGAGATTTGCGAGCACGTCCACTACATCAAATAACCCTCCCGGAGAGGCTCACCCCCTCTCCTTTTTCGCAGGCATAACACGATGAAACCTTCCACTGAATGGTGGCGATACCTTGCGCCGCTGGCGGTCATCGCCATTATTGCTCTAATTCCGGTTCCCGCAGGGCTGGAGAGTCATACCTGGCTCTACTTTGCCGTTTTTACTGGCGTGATCGTTGGACTGATCCTCGAACCCGTGCCGGGTGCCGTGGTGGCGATGGTGGGTATCTCCATTATCGCCATTCTCTCGCCGTGGCTGCTGTTTAGCCCGGAGCAGCTCGCCCAGCCAGGTTTTAAGTTCACCGCCAAATCCCTCTCCTGGGCGGTTTCTGGTTTTTCTAATTCGGTTATCTGGCTGATTTTCGCCGCCTTTATGTTTGGCACAGGCTATGAAAAAACCGGGCTGGGGCGACGTATCGCGCTGATTCTGGTGAAAAAGATGGGGCATCGTACGCTGTTTCTCGGCTATGCGGTGATGTTCTCCGAGCTGATCCTGGCACCTGTAACACCGTCCAACTCGGCGCGCGGTGCGGGGATTATCTATCCCATCATCCGTAACCTGCCACCGCTCTATCAATCACAACCAAACGACAGCAGTTCGCGCAGCATTGGCTCGTACATCATGTGGATGGGGATTGTTGCCGACTGCGTGACCAGCGCCATTTTCCTGACGGCGATGGCACCAAACTTGCTGTTAATTGGACTGATGAAAAGCGCATCTCACGCCACGCTGAGTTGGGGCGACTGGTTTCTCGGCATGTTGCCGCTCAGCATTTTACTGGTTCTGCTGGTTCCCTGGCTGGCTTACGTGCTGTACCCGCCGGTACTGAAGTCTGGTGATCAGGTGCCGCGCTGGGCAGAGACGGAACTGCAGGCAATGGGCCCGCTCTGTTCTCGTGAAAAACGGATGCTGGGGCTGATGGTAGGCGCACTGGTGCTGTGGATTTTCGGCGGTGATTATATCGATGCCGCGATGGTCGGTTACAGCGTGGTGGCACTGATGCTGCTTCTGCGCATTATCTGCTGGGACGATATTGTCAGTAATAAAGCGGCGTGGAACGTTTTCTTCTGGCTGGCCTCGCTTATCACCCTCGCTACCGGACTCAACAACACCGGTTTTATTAGCTGGTTTGGCAAACTGTTAGCAGGCAGCTTAAGCGGTTATTCGCCAACGATGGTGATGGTGGCGTTGATTGTGGTGTTTTATCTGCTACGCTACTTCTTTGCCAGCGCCACGGCGTATACCTCCGCTCTCGCGCCGATGATGATTGCCGCCGCGCTGGCGATGCCGGAAATCCCGCTTCCCATGTTCTGCCTGATGGTTGGCGCGGCAATTGGTCTGGGGAGCATTCTTACGCCATACGCCACCGGACCCAGTCCAATTTACTACGGTAGTGGTTATCTGCCAACGGTGGATTACTGGCGACTGGGGGCAATTTTTGGGCTGATATTCCTCGTGTTGCTGGTGATTACCGGCTTACTGTGGATGCCCGTGGTGTTGCTTTAAGTGAGGACGGTGCCGGAAGTGACTCTCCGGCACCTAATAGTTTTACGCGGCCGGTAACTCTGCCAGCGGCCAGCGCGGACGCACGCTAACGCCGAGATCCGCCGTCGCGCCTGCTTTAAACCGCACCATTCCGGCATAGGCGATCATCGCGCCGTTATCAGTACAAAATTCCGGACGCGCGTAGAACACTTCGCCACGGCGTTTTTTCATCATTTCAGCCAGCTTCGCCCGTAACGTGCGGTTAGCACTCACGCCGCCTGCCATTACCAGTCGCTTAAAGCCTGTCTGATCCAGCGCTCGCTTACACTTAATCATCAACGTATCGACCACCGCATCTTCAAAGGCGCGGGCGATATCAGCACGCGTCTGGTCGTCGGTGCCGTTATCACGAATGGTATTTGCCGCGAAGGTTTTCAGACCAGAAAAGCTGAAATCCAGCCCCGGACGGTCGGTCATCGGGCGCGGGAAGACAAAGCGCCCGGCTGTACCCTGCGCCGCCATTTTCGACAGTAACGGACCACCAGGATAATCGAGCCCTAACAGTTTCGCGGTTTTATCAAAGGCTTCACCGGCGGCATCATCGATAGACTCGCCGAGCAGCTCGTACTGACCAATGCCTGTGACGCTGATTAACTGCGTATGGCCGCCGGAAACCAGCAACGCGACAAACGGGAATTCTGGCGGATTATCTTCCAGCATCGGCGCTAACAGATGCCCTTCCATATGGTGTACCGGGATCGCCGGAACGCCCCAGGCAAACGCCAGCGAACGCCCGACCGTTGCGCCAACCAACAGCGCACCGACTAATCCAGGGCCTGCAGTATAGGCCACGGCGTCAATGTCTTTTGCCGTTAAACCGGACTCTTTCAGCGCCTCCTGGATCAACGGTACGGTTTTACGCACGTGATCGCGGGAGGCCAGTTCAGGCACGACGCCGCCGTAGTCAGCGTGCAATTTCACCTGACTATACAATTGGTTGGCTAACAAACCTTTTTCATCGTCGTAAATGGCGATGCCGGTTTCATCGCAGGAAGTTTCAATACCCAGTACACGCATGACTTGTTTTACCTCGCTTTATTACCGCGCAGTGTAGGACCAATGCGGGTTGATGTAAAACTTTGTTCGCCCCTGGAGAAAGCCTCGTGTATACTCCTCACCCTTATAAAAGTCCCTTTCAAAAAAGGCCGCGGTGCTTTACAAAGCAGCAGCAATTGCAGTAAAATTCCGCACCATTTTGAAATAAGCTGGCGTTGATGCCAGCGGCAAACCGAATTAATCAAAGGTGAGAGGCACATGCCGGTAATTAAAGTACGTGAAAACGAGCCGTTCGACGTAGCTCTGCGTCGCTTCAAGCGTTCCTGCGAAAAAGCAGGTGTTCTGGCGGAAGTTCGTCGTCGTGAGTTCTATGAAAAACCGACTACCGAACGTAAGCGCGCTAAAGCTTCTGCAGTGAAACGTCACGCGAAGAAACTGGCTCGCGAAAACGCACGCCGCACTCGTCTGTACTAATTCCCCGAGAGCGTTGCTCTCCGATCAGACCGAGTTGTAGTTGTAAGGCCGTGCTTCCGAAAGGAATGCGCGGCTTATTTTCGTTTATGAATTGCTAAAAATCGGGGCCTATGGCTGGACGAATCCCACGCGTATTCATTAATGATCTGCTGGCACGCACTGACATCGTCGATCTGATCGATGCCCGTGTAAAGCTGAAAAAGCAGGGCAAGAATTTCCACGCGTGTTGTCCATTCCACAACGAGAAAACCCCGTCATTCACCGTTAACGGTGAAAAACAGTTTTACCACTGCTTTGGATGTGGCGCGCACGGCAATGCGATCGACTTCCTGATGAACTATGACAAGCTCGAGTTCGTCGAAACGGTCGAAGAGCTGGCGGCAATGCACAATCTTGAAGTGCCATTTGAAGCAGGCAGCGGCCCCAGTCAGATCGAGCGCCATCAACGGCAAACGCTTTATCAGTTGATGGACGGTCTGAATACGTTTTACCAACAATCTTTACAGCAACCTGTTGCCACGTCTGCGCGCCAGTATCTGGAAAAACGCGGATTAAGCCACGAGGTTATCGCCCGCTTTGCGATTGGTTTTGCGCCCCCCGGCTGGGACAACGTCCTGAAACGGTTTGGCGGTAATCCAGAAAATCGTCAGTCATTGATTGATGCGGGCATGTTGGTCACCAACGATCAGGGTCGCAGTTACGATCGTTTCCGCGAGCGGGTGATGTTCCCCATTCGCGATAAACGCGGTCGGGTGATTGGTTTTGGCGGGCGCGTGCTGGGCAACGATACCCCCAAATACCTGAACTCGCCGGAAACCGATATTTTCCATAAAGGCCGCCAGCTATACGGTCTTTATGAGGCGCAGCAGGATAACGCTGAACCCAATCGTCTGCTTGTGGTCGAAGGCTATATGGACGTGGTGGCGTTGGCGCAATACGGCATTAATTACGCCGTTGCGTCGTTAGGCACGTCAACCACTGCCGATCACATTCAGTTGTTGTTCCGCGCGACCAACAATGTCATTTGCTGTTATGACGGTGACCGTGCAGGTCGCGATGCTGCCTGGCGAGCGTTGGAAACGGCGTTGCCTTACATGACAGACGGACGGCAGCTACGTTTTATGTTTTTGCCTGATGGCGAAGACCCTGACACGCTGGTGCGCAAAGAAGGTAAAGAAGCGTTTGAAGCGCGGATGGAGCAGGCGATGCCGCTCTCCGCTTTTCTGTTTAACAGTCTGATGCCGCAAGTTGATCTGAGTACCCCTGACGGGCGCGCACGTTTGAGTACGCTGGCACTGCCATTGATATCGCAGGTGCCGGGCGAAACGCTGCGAATATATCTTCGTCAGGAATTAGGCAACAAATTAGGCATACTTGATGACAGCCAGCTTGAACGATTAATGCCAAAAGCGGCGGAGAGCAGCGTTTCTCGCCCTGTTCCACAGCTAAAACGCACGACCATGCGTATACTTATAGGGTTGCTGGTGCAAAATCCAGAATTAGCGACATTGGTCCCGCCGCTTGAGAATCTGGATGAAAATAAGCTCCCTGGACTTGGCTTATTCAGAGAACTGGTCAACACTTGTCTCTCTCAGCCAGGTCTGACCACCGGGCAACTTTTAGAGCACTATCGTGGTACAAATAATGCTGCCACCCTTGAAAAACTGTCGATGTGGGACGATATAGCAGATAGGAATATTGCTGAGCAAACCTTCACCGACTCACTCAACCATATGTTTGATTCGCTGCTTGAACTGCGCCAGGAAGAGTTAATCGCTCGTGAGCGCACGCATGGTTTAAGCAACGAAGAACGCCTGGAGCTCTGGACATTAAACCAGGAGCTGGCGAAAAAGTAATTTAACGGCTTAAGTGCCGAAGAGCGATCGGGAAGCCCCCGACAGCCGCACTGAGAGGCAGCGGCAAATATATAAGTACGCCCTCGTAATTATCGTTGGCGGTAAATAACCGTTGGATTTCAGCGTTAACGGCTGAAGGACAGCGGGTCAATCGCCCAACACCAACCTCATGAAATAAGTGTGGATACCGTCTTATGGAGCAAAACCCGCAGTCACAGCTGAAACTTCTTGTCACCCGTGGTAAGGAGCAAGGCTATCTGACCTATGCCGAGGTCAATGACCATCTGCCGGAAGATATCGTCGATTCAGATCAGATCGAAGACATCATCCAAATGATCAACGACATGGGCATTCAGGTGATGGAAGAAGCACCGGATGCCGATGATCTGATGCTGGCTGAAAACACCGCGGACGAAGATGCTGCCGAAGCCGCCGCGCAGGTGCTTTCCAGCGTGGAATCTGAAATCGGGCGCACGACTGACCCGGTACGCATGTACATGCGTGAAATGGGCACCGTTGAACTGTTGACCCGCGAAGGCGAAATTGACATCGCTAAGCGTATTGAAGACGGGATCAACCAGGTTCAATGCTCCGTTGCTGAATATCCGGAAGCGATCACCTATCTGCTGGAACAGTACGATCGTGTTGAAGCAGAAGAAGCGCGTCTGTCCGATCTGATCACCGGCTTTGTTGACCCAAACGCAGAAGAAGATCTGGCACCTACCGCCACTCACGTCGGTTCTGAGCTTTCCCAGGAAGATCTGGACGATGACGAAGATGAAGACGAAGAAGATGGCGATGACGATAGCGCCGATGATGACAACAGCATCGACCCGGAACTGGCTCGCGAAAAATTTGCGGAACTGCGCGCTCAGTACGTTGTAACGCGTGACACCATCAAAGCGAAAGGTCGCAGTCACGCTGCCGCTCAGGAAGAGATCCTGAAACTGTCTGAAGTATTCAAACAGTTCCGCCTGGTGCCGAAGCAGTTTGACTACCTGGTCAACAGCATGCGCGTCATGATGGACCGCGTTCGTACGCAAGAACGTCTGATCATGAAGCTCTGCGTTGAGCAGTGCAAAATGCCGAAGAAAAACTTCATTACCCTGTTTACCGGCAACGAAACCAGCGATACCTGGTTCAACGCGGCAATTGCGATGAACAAGCCGTGGTCGGAAAAACTGCACGATGTCTCTGAAGAAGTGCATCGCGCCCTGCAGAAACTGCAGCAGATTGAAGAAGAAACAGGCCTGACCATCGAGCAGGTTAAAGATATCAACCGTCGTATGTCCATCGGTGAAGCGAAAGCCCGCCGTGCGAAGAAAGAGATGGTTGAAGCGAACTTACGTCTGGTTATTTCTATCGCCAAGAAATACACCAACCGTGGCTTGCAGTTCCTTGACCTGATTCAGGAAGGTAACATCGGCCTGATGAAAGCGGTAGATAAGTTCGAATATCGCCGTGGTTACAAGTTCTCCACCTACGCAACCTGGTGGATCCGTCAGGCGATCACCCGCTCTATCGCGGATCAGGCGCGCACCATCCGTATTCCGGTGCATATGATTGAGACTATCAACAAGCTCAACCGTATTTCTCGCCAGATGCTGCAAGAGATGGGCCGCGAGCCGACGCCGGAAGAACTGGCTGAACGTATGCTGATGCCGGAAGACAAGATCCGCAAAGTGCTGAAAATCGCCAAAGAGCCAATCTCCATGGAAACGCCGATCGGTGATGATGAAGATTCGCATCTGGGGGATTTCATCGAGGATACCACCCTCGAGCTGCCTCTGGATTCTGCGACCACCGAAAGCCTGCGTGCGGCAACGCACGACGTGCTGGCTGGCCTGACCGCGCGTGAAGCGAAAGTTCTGCGTATGCGCTTCGGTATCGATATGAACACCGACCACACGCTGGAAGAAGTGGGTAAACAGTTCGACGTTACCCGTGAACGTATCCGTCAGATCGAAGCGAAGGCGCTGCGTAAACTGCGTCACCCGAGCCGTTCTGAAGTACTGCGTAGCTTCCTGGACGATTAATCGGTAGGTCGGATCAGGCGTTACGCCACATCCGGCACTTTTCCCTTTGCACAAACGCCACCTTTTCGGTGGCGTTTTTTATCGCCCACGCACTACCAGCGCCTGGTCCAGTTCCCGATACGCCTCAACCAGTTTCTCCAGTGAAACGCGACTTAAACCGCTGGGATTTGGCAGTACCCAAATCTGCGTCGAACCAATAGTGAGCGTTTGCTTCCCCCACTGTGCACCGCGTTGGCTGAATCCTTGCTCAAACGCTTGTTTGCCCAGAATCGCCAACGCTTGTGGTTGGTAATCTTCAATTTTTTCAATCAGCTTACGCCCGCCTGCGTGTAGCTCTTGCTTTGAAACTTCATTGGCATGCACCGTTGGACGGTCTACCAGTTTGGTGACGCCACAACGATAATCCAGCAGATGCTGCGCCTCCTGCGGCTTCAACTGACGGTCGGTAAACCCGGCCTGATATATTACCTTCCAGAAGCGATTTGCCGGATGAGCAAAGGGAAAACCAGTTCCGGCGGATGAAAGACCAGGGTTGATACCGCAAAACACAACCCGTAACCCTGGAGCCAAAATATCCTCAACCATATTTACTCCTTTCTAACATCACCAGGAAAAGTATAACGGATTGAAAATACATTGTTTATAAAAACAGCAGGCGAGCGGTAATGGCTGGATTGCGACACGGAGTTACTTTATAATCCGCTACCATGGCCCCTTAGCTCAGTGGTTAGAGCAGGCGACTCATAATCGCTTGGTCGCTGGTTCAAGTCCAGCAGGGGCCACCAGACATAGCAAAGGCTGACGAGAAATCGTCAGCCTTTTTCTTTTTATATATCAGTTACTTTGCGTGCCAGTAAGCCGCTGCGCGTACCCGCTGTGGGTCATACTGTTCCGCTTCAAAGCGGCTGCTTAAATTCTTAACGACTTTGCCTTCGCCGGTTATCCAGATGAAGTAATCATCGGCAGGGATTTGCAGCTGCGCCAGGCGTGCGTCTACCGCCTGCTCATCATGCGCCAACCATTCGATATTAAAACCATCAAGGTGCGCGAGATAATCCTGACAGGCGTTATCCTGTACGCTGACCAGCGCGGTAACTTGCGATTTAACGGCAAGTTTACTCAACGTTTCCAGGCGGCGGCGCAGTGCCGGCATTCCGGACTCATCGCAAACATACACCTGATACGCGTAATCTTCCGGCACCACCAGCGAACCGCGCGGCCCTGCCACCGTGAGTTTATCGCCCGGTTGCGCCTGCATCGCCCAGCTGCTGGCGACTCCGCCGTCGTGAATAAAGAAATCGATCGCCAGTTCATGACGTTGTTCGTCATACAGTGGCGTATAGTCACGCGACGGTGGGCGTGGTCCTTCCGGCCAGACGATCCCCTCTTCCGTTACCGTTGGCGGCACAAAGTGAACGTCAGATTGAGGAAAGAAGAGTTTGCTGTGATCGTCAAAGCCGCGCGATGTAAAACCGTCCAGCGCCTCGCCGCCGAGGACAATGCGCTGAAAACCGGCACTGATACGCTCAACGCGTAACACAGTCAGTTCACGGAAGCGCAGATCATTGCGAACGCGCTGTGGGTAGCTGGGGGAATTATTCATTGTTATCGCCTTCGTGATGATAATCAGATATATCTAAATAATTTTCGTAAATGATAATGATTGTTAATCATGATAAATGCAAGCGATTTGTAGAACTGATATGTCTATAGTCTGATAAGACGAACCGCCTCTTCTCAGGCATCATTACTCAACGCCGGATGCGGCGTGAACGCCTTATCCGGCCTACGTGTGAGATGAGTCCACGTTTAAAAATCATTTTTACACTTGCAAGAGCGCTCATATCAGATATAAATTAGATATATCTAATTAAGCAAAAGGAGGCTGATATGAGCCATCATCACGAAGGGTGTTGTAAACATGAAGGCCAGCCACGCCATGAGGGCTGCTGCAAAGGTGAGAAGTCAGAACACGAGCACTGCGGACACGGTCACCAGCATGAACACGGTCAATGCTGCGGTGGTCGCCACGGTCGCGGCGGCGGTCGTCGGCAACGTTTCTTTGGTCACGGCGAATTGCGTCTGGTGATTCTGGATATTCTCTCGCGCGATGACAGCCACGGTTACGAATTGATTAAAGCGATTGAAAATCTGACCCAGGGAAATTACACCCCAAGCCCGGGCGTCATCTACCCGACGCTGGATTTTCTGCAGGAGCAGTCGCTGATTACCATCCGCGAAGAGGAAGGTGGTAAGAAGCAGATTGCGCTGACCGAACAAGGCGCGCAGTGGCTGGAAGAAAACCGCGAACAGGTGGAGATGATTGAAGAACGCATCAAAGCGCGTTGCGTTGGCGCGGCGCTGCGCCAGAACCCGCAAATGAAGCGGGCATTGGATAATTTTAAAGCGGTGCTGGATTTACGCGTCAACCAGAGCGATATCACTGATGCACAAATAAAAAAGATCATTGCGGTGATTGACCGCGCCGCTTTTGATATTACCCAACTGGATTAATCACCGATTGCCGGATGCGGCGTACCCTACACACCCCGTAGGCCTGATAAGATGCGCCAGCATCGCATCAGGCATTGTGTACAAACGGCTATATCCGGCATACCGATTAATGCAGCACCGTCACCGCGTCTTCCAGTCGGCTGGCGCGGTGTTTCACCATCGCCGACACCTGCGCACTCTCTTCCACTAACTCGGCGTTTTTCTGGGTGATCAGGTTAAGCTCATCCACTGCACGGGTCAGGCTGGAAAGCCCATCGGACTGTTCCAGCGTTGAATGGCTAATCTGAGCTATCAACTGGGTGACGTTTTTTACCTGCGCCACAATATCTTCCATCGTCCGTCCGGCGGCGTGTACCTGCTGCGAACCGGATTGCACCTTATCAGCACTGGCATCAATCAGCTTGCGAATATCGTTGGCGGCATTAGCACTGCGGCTGGCTAAATGACGCACTTCCCCTGCCACCACTGCAAAACCTTTGCCTTGTTCTCCGGCACGCGCCGCTTCCACCGCCGCATTCAGGGCGAGAATATTGGTCTGAAACGCAATATCGTTAATCAGCGAAGTAATGGTGCCAATGCGCTGGGTACTGTCAGCAATATCGTCCATCGTTTTGATCACCGTGGACATCGCCTCCCCGCCCTGCACGGCCGCATTACTGGCGGTGATCGAAAGTTTATCGGCAGCCGACGCCGTGGCAGAGTTCTGTTTCACCGACGCCGCCATCTGGTTCATGGTCGCCACCGTTTGCTGAACATTATCAACCGTCTGTTGGGTATGTTCGTTCAGTTCATCAGTGCCTTTCGCCAGCGTCTCGCTGCCGTTTCTGACACTGGACACCTGGCTCGAGACATCGTTAATTAGCCAACGGCACATCAGGCCAAGCTGCCCTACCGCGCGTAATGTCAGCCCCAGCTCATCGCTGCGATTCAGATGCTCAACACTATTACGTTCTCCGGTCGCCACCTTCAGTGCCTGACGGGCGACATTTTCTATCGGGCGCACAATCTGCCATTCAAAACAGGCGCTTACTAACAATACCACTAATGCACAGAGGAAATACGACACCACCGGGGCAGCAACAAACCAAAGCATAGCCGCCAACAAGATAAACATCAGCGTCATCACTCCACGCGCCCGCCAGCGAAGCGGCAATGAAGGCAGTTTTCCCAGCCAGCCTTTACGCACCACCAGGCCTTTATGAATACGCTTACTGGTACGTCCGGCGTTCAACGCTTTGTACAGTGGCTCCACCGCCGCAATCTCTTCATCCGTCGCCCGGGTACGAATCGACATATAGCCACTGATTTTTCCCTCGCGCACCATCGGTACCGCATTGGCCCGCACCCAATAATGGTCGCCATTTTTGCGGCGATTTTTCACGATGCCGCTCCAGGGCTCCCCTTTTTTCAGGGTGAACCACATATCCGCAAACGCCGCTTTTGGCATATCGGGATGACGCACCATATTGTGCGGCTGCCCCTGTAACTCCTGCAAGGTATAGCCGCTCACCTGCACAAAAGTGTCATTAGCATGAGTGATATAGCTTTGCAGATCGGTAGTGGACATCAGAGTGGTATCGTCCGCCAGCGGGGTATTTTGCTGGGTGACATACGGATGAGAAGACATGTTCGCGTCCTGTGCAGGTTATATGGTTGTTAACTTCTTGTCAGAGTTTATGTCGGCCCCGCTGCGGTTATCTTTAACCGATTAATTTGATTTAGATCGCAATTTGCGATTAAAGCACAAATCTAATTCCTTGATTTAAAATACTTTCACTCTGTTACTATACGAAAACGTTAATTATCTTGCCCAAAAATCAGGCATTTATTGCCCTAAAAGCGTGCATTTGCGCAGCGATCACCACATCCATACCCAATATAGACCGTGCAAAATAACAGCAAATGTTAACAAATAGCATTAAATATTGCGTAAATGTAACCAGATTTGTGTTTATCCCGATTTTCGCGATCGCAGCCGGAGTGGCGCAATCCCTGCAATACTTAAATCGGTATCATGTGATACGCGAGCCTCCGGAGCATATTTTGAACAGGTTACCTTCGAGCGCATCGGCTTTAGCGTGCAGCGCCCACGCCCTGAATCTCATTGAGAAGCGAACGCTGGATCATGAGGAGATGAAAGCACTTAACCGAGAGGTCATTGAATACTTCAAAGAGCATGTCAATCCGGGGTTTTTAGAGTATCGCAAATCTGTTACCGCCGGCGGGGATTACGGAGCCGTAGAGTGGCAAGCGGGAGGTTTAAATACGCTTGTCGACACCCAGGGACAGGAGTTTATCGACTGCCTTGGAGGTTTTGGAATTTTCAACGTGGGGCACCGTAATCCAGTTGTGGTTTCCGCCGTACAGAATCAACTTGCGAAACAACCGTTGCACAGCCAGGAGCTGCTTGATCCATTACGGGCAATGCTGGCGAAAACCCTTGCTGCGCTAACGCCCGGTAAGCTGAAATACAGCTTCTTCTGTAATAGCGGCACCGAGTCCGTTGAAGCAGCGCTGAAGCTGGCGAAGGCTTATCAGTCGCCGCGCGGCAAGTTTACTTTTATTGCCACCAGCGGCGCGTTCCACGGTAAATCGCTTGGCGCGCTGTCGGCCACGGCGAAATCGACCTTCCGCAAACCGTTTATGCCGTTACTGCCGGGCTTCCGTCATGTACCGTTTGGCAATATCGAAGCCATGCGCACGGCTCTTAACGAGTGCAAAAAAACCGGTGACGATGTTGCCGCAGTGATCCTTGAGCCGATTCAGGGTGAAGGTGGCGTAATTCTACCGCCGCCGGGCTATCTCACCGCCGTGCGTAAGCTGTGCGATGAGTTCGGCGCACTGATGATCCTCGATGAAGTACAAACGGGCATGGGGCGCACGGGCAAGATGTTCGCCTGCGAGCATGAGAACGTTCAGCCGGACATTCTGTGTCTGGCAAAAGCCCTCGGCGGCGGCGTGATGCCGATTGGCGCGACCATCGCCACTGAAGAGGTGTTCTCAGTTCTGTTCGACAACCCGTTCCTGCATACCACCACCTTTGGCGGCAACCCGCTGGCCTGTGCGGCGGCGCTGGCGACCATCAATGTGTTGCTGGAGCAGAACTTACCGGCTCAGGCTGAGCAAAAAGGCGATATGTTGCTGGACGGTTTCCGTCAACTGGCACGGGAATATCCCGATCTGGTACAGGAAGCGCGTGGCAAAGGGATGTTGATGGCGATTGAATTTGTCGATAACGAAATCGGCTACAACTTTGCCAGCGAGATGTTCCGCCAGCGCGTACTGGTGGCCGGAACGCTCAATAACGCCAAAACGATCCGCATTGAACCGCCACTGACACTGACCATTGAACAGTGCGAACTGGTGATCAAAGCGGCGCGTAAGGCGCTGGCGGCCATGCGAGTAAGTGTCGAAGAAGCGTAATATCAAATCGGATGGCGATACGACGTCGCCATCCGATTGTTTTATACGATACGTACGCCCGCAGGCATCATCCGCTCCGGCGTTAACAGCACGCTTTCGCTGCCGTCATCGGTTTCCGCACACAACAGCATGCATTCCGACGTTTCACCGCGCATTTTCGCTTTTTGCAGATTGCATAAGACCACCACCGTTTTTCCCATCAGCTCTTCTTCGCTGTAGTACGGCACCAGGCTGGTCACGGTTTGCAGCGTTTTTTCCCCCACATCAACCTGTACGATGTACAGCTTGTCGGCGTTTTCATGGCGTTTCACTTCCACAATCTTTCCGACGCGCATTTCCAGACGTGCAAAATCAGCGTAAGCCACGGTTTCCATTGCTTCCTCCCCTTGAGTAAAATTTTACTAAACTATAGCAAAAGTTTTTCTCAATCCTGTAGGCTAAAAATGGAGAATGCAGGCGTGATCACATTCGTGAGCCGCTGTGTTACCGTTACAGCGTCAAAGAAACGCGCTTTATTTACTGAAAACAGGTGACCCGATAAGCACTTCCTCTACAATGGGGGCGCACATCAGGGAAAGTAAAAAAGGTAAACATGGCAACACTAAAAGACATCGCAATCGAAGCTGGCGTATCCCTGGCGACAGTATCCAGGGTCTTAAATGACGATCCGACATTGAATGTGAAAGAAGAGACGAAACATCGCATTCTCGAGATCGCCGAAAAGCTGGAGTACAAGACCAGTAGCGCCCGTAAACTACAGACAGGCGCAGTCAACCAGCACCATATTTTGGCTATCTACAGCTACCAACAAGAGCTGGAAATCAACGATCCTTACTATCTGGCGATCCGCCACGGCATTGAAACCCAGTGCGAAAAGCTGGGCATCGAGCTCACCAACTGTTATGAACACAGCGGCTTACCAGACATTAAAAACGTCACCGGTATTTTGATTGTCGGCAAACCCACGCCAGCCCTGCGCGCCGCCGCCTGCGCACTGACTGACAATATCTGTTTTATCGACTTTCACGAACCCGGTAGCGGTTACGATGCGGTGGATATCGATCTGGCTCGCATCAGTAAAGAAATCATCGACTTCTATATCGATCAGGGTGTTAATCGTATTGGTTTTATTGGCGGTGAAGATGAGCCTGGCAAGGCGGATATTCGTGAGGTCGCCTTTGCGGAATATGGCCGACTGAAACAAGTGGTACGCGAAGAGGATATCTGGCGCGGCGGTTTTTCCAGTTCGTCGGGCTATGAACTGGCAAAACAGATGCTGGCGCAGGAAGACTATCCGAAGGCACTGTTTGTTGCTTCCGATTCCATTGCTATCGGCGTACTGCGGGCAATTCATGAACGTGGCCTGAACATCCCACAGGATATTTCGCTTATCAGCGTTAACGATATCCCCACCGCACGATTTACCTTTCCGCCGCTCTCCACCGTGCGCATCCATTCCGAGATGATGGGAAGCCAGGGCGTTAACCTGGTGTATGAAAAAGCCCGGGATGGTCGCGCGCTGCCGCTGTTAGTCTTCGTTCCCAGCAAATTAAAACTGCGCGGCACGACCCGTTAAATCCCCTTACACACTGTCCGGCAATCGTTTTTGCCGGGCAGTGCTGCC
Organism: Escherichia sp. 94.0001; assembly: GCF_013369155.2. NCBI lineage: Bacteria > Pseudomonadati > Pseudomonadota > Gammaproteobacteria > Enterobacterales > Enterobacteriaceae > Escherichia > Escherichia sp. 94.0001. The sequence goes on from NZ_JABWMS020000016.1 coordinate 36,737, forward strand.
GTTTATTTTCGTGATCCAGTTAAAGTAAATGCATTTACTCGCTATATTTTAGTGAAAATTTTACTAAACTCCCCAGCAATTACACAAACTACCATCACCATGAATGGTTCCGATTTCTCTCTACCGGGAGGCCCTATGAATCGCTGGGAAAACATTCAGCTCACCCACGAAAACCGACTTGCGCCGCGTGCGTACTTTTTTTCATATGATTCTGTTGCGCAAGCGCGTACCTTTGCCCGCGAAACCAGCAGCCTGTTTCTGCCCTTAAGTGGTCAGTGGAATTTCCACTTTTTTGACCATCCGCTGCAAGTGCCAGAAGCCTTCACCTCTGAGTTAATGGCTGACTGGGGGCATATTACCGTCCCCGCCATGTGGCAAATGGAAGGCCACGGCAAACTGCAATATACCGACGAAGGTTTTCCGTTCCCTATCGATGTGCCGTTTGTTCCCAGCGATAACCCAACCGGTGCCTATCAACGTATTTTCACCCTCAGTGACGGCTGGCAGAGTAAACAGACGCTGATTAAATTTGACGGCGTCGAAACCTATTTTGAAGTCTACGTTAACGGTCAGTATGTGGGTTTCAGCAAGGGCAGTCGCCTGACCGCAGAGTTTGACATCAGCGCGATGGTTAAAACCGGCGACAACCTGTTGTGTGTGCGCGTGATGCAGTGGGCGGACTCTACCTACGTGGAAGACCAGGATATGTGGTGGTCGGCGGGGATCTTCCGCGATGTTTATCTGGTCGGTAAACAACTCACGCATATTAACGATTTCACCGTGCGTACCGACTTTGACGAAGCCTATTGCGATGCCACGCTTTCTTGTGAAGTAGTGCTGGAAAATCTCGCCGCCTCCCCTGTCGTAACGACGCTGGAATATACCCTGTTTGATGGCGAACGCGTGGTGCACAGCAGCACCATTGATCATTTGGCAATTGAAAAACTGACCAGCGCCAGCTTTGCTTTTACTGTCGAACAGCCCCAGCAATGGTCAGCAGAATCCCCTTATCTTTACCATCTGGTCATGACGCTGAAAGACGCCGACGGCAACGTTCTGGAAGTGGTGCCACAACGCGTTGGCTTCCGTGATATCAAAGTGCGCGACGGTCTGTTCTGGATCAATAACCGTTATGTGATGCTGCACGGCGTCAACCGTCACGACAACGATCATCGCAAAGGCCGCGCCGTTGGAATGGATCGCGTCGAGAAAGATCTCCAGTTGATGAAACAGCACAACATCAACTCTGTGCGTACCGCTCACTACCCCAACGATCCGCGTTTTTACGAACTGTGTGATATCTACGGCCTGTTTGTGATGGCGGAAACCGATGTCGAATCGCACGGCTTTGCTAACGTCGGCGATATCAGCCGTATTACCGACGATCCGCAGTGGGAAAAAGTCTACGTCGAGCGCATTGTTCGCCATATCCACGCGCAGAAAAACCATCCGTCGATCATCATCTGGTCGCTAGGCAATGAATCCGGCTATGGCTGTAACATCCGCGCGATGTACCACGCAGCGAAGGCGCTGGATGACACGCGACTGGTGCATTACGAAGAAGATCGCGATGCTGAAGTGGTCGATATTATTTCCACCATGTACACCCGCGTGCCGCTGATGAATGAGTTTGGTGAATATCCGCATCCGAAGCCGCGCATCATCTGTGAATACGCCCATGCGATGGGGAACGGTCCGGGCGGGCTGACGGAGTACCAAAACGTATTCTATAAGCACGATTGCATTCAGGGACATTATGTTTGGGAATGGTGCGACCACGGGATCCAGGCGCAGGATGACAACGGCAATGTCTGGTATAAATTCGGCGGTGACTACGGCGACTATCCCAACAACTATAACTTCTGTCTTGATGGTTTGATCTATTCCGATCAGACGCCGGGGCCGGGACTGAAAGAGTACAAACAGGTTATCGCGCCGGTAAAAATCCACGCGCTGGATCTGACTCGCGGCGAGCTGAAAGTAGAAAATAAACTGTGGTTTACCACGCTTGATGACTACACTCTGCACGCAGAAGTGCGCGCCGAAGGTGAAACACTCGCGACGCAGCAGATTAAACTGCGCGACGTTGCACCGAACAGCGAAGCGCCCTTGCACATTACGCTGCCGCAACTGGACGCCCGTGAAGCGTTCCTCAACATTACAGTGACCAAGGATTCCCGCACCCGCTACAGCGACGCCGGGCACCCTATCGCCACTTATCAGTTCCCGCTGAAGGAAAATACCGCGCAGCCAGTGCCTTTCGCACCAAATAATGCGCGTCCGCTGACGCTGGAAGACGATCGTTTGAGCTGCACCGTTCGCGGCTACAACTTCGCGATCACCTTCTCAAAAATGAGTGGCAAACCGACATCCTGGCAGGTGAATGGCGAGTCGCTGCTGACCCGCGAGCCAAAGATCAACTTCTTCAAGCCGATGATCGACAACCACAAGCAAGAGTACGAAGGGCTGTGGCAACCGAATCATTTGCAGATCATGCAGGAGCATCTGCGCGATTTTGTCGTTGAGCAAAGTGATGATGAAGTGTTGATCATCAGCCGCACGGTTATTGCCCCACCGGTGTTTGATTTCGGAATGCGCTGCACCTACATCTGGCGCATCGCTGCCGATGGCCAGGTTAACGTGGCGCTTTCCGGCGAACGTTACGGCGACTATCCGCACATCATTCCGTGCATCGGTTTCACCATGGGGATTAACGGCGAATACGACCAGGTAGCATATTACGGACGTGGACCGGGCGAAAACTACGCCGACAGCCAGCAGGCTAACATCATTGATATCTGGCGCAGTACCGTCGATGCCATGTTCGAGAACTATCCCTTCCCGCAGAACAACGGCAACCGTCAGCATGTCCGCTGGACGGCACTCACTAATCGCCACGGCAACGGTCTGCTGGTGGTTCCGCAGCGCCCCATTAACTTCAGCGCCTGGCACTCCACCCAGGAAAACATCCACGCTGCCCAGCACTGTAACGAACTGCAGCGCAGTGATGACATCACCCTGAATCTTGACCACCAACTGCTTGGCCTCGGCTCTAACTCCTGGGGCAGCGAAGTGCTGGACACCTGGCGCGTCAGGTTCCGTGACTTCAGCTACGGCTTTACGTTGCTGCCAGTTTCTGGCGGGGAAGCTACCGCGCAAAGCCTGGCGTCGTATGAGTTCGGCGCAGGGTTCTTTTCCACGAATTTGCACAGCGAGAATAAGCAATGAGGATCATCGATAACTTAGAACAGTTCCGCCAGATTTACGCCTCTGGCAAAAAGTGGCAACGCTGCGTTGAAGCGATTGAAAATATCGACAACATTCAGCCTGGCGTCGCCCACTCCATCGGTGACTCATTGACTTACCGCGTGGAGACAGACTCCGCGACCGATGCGCTATTTACCGGGCATCGACGCTATTTTGAAGTACATTACTACCTGCAAGGACAACAAAAAATTGAATATGCGCCGAAAGAGACATTACAGGTAGTGGAATATTATCGTGATGAAACTGACCGTGAATATCTAAAAGGCTGCGGAGAAGCCGTTGAGGTCCACGAAGGGCAAATCGTTATTTGTGATATCCATGAAGCGTATCGATTTATCTGTAATAACGCGGTCAAAAAAGTGGTTCTCAAAGTCACCATCGAAGATGGTTATTTCCATAACAAATAACAATTACGGCGGCATAAGGAGTTTGCCGCCACCGCTACCCTACTCATTTTCGGAGATGTGTTATGTCTGATACCAAACGTAATACAATCGGCAAATTCGGCTTGCTCTCGCTGACTTTTGCCGCCGTTTACAGCTTTAACAACGTTATCAATAATAATATTGAGCTTGGACTGGCCTCGGCACCAATGTTTTTCCTCGCGACGATTTTTTATTTTATTCCCTTCTGTCTGATCATCGCAGAATTTGTTTCGTTAAATAAAAACTCGGAAGCCGGTGTCTACGCGTGGGTAAAAAGTTCGCTGGGCGGACGTTGGGCATTTATTACTGCCTATACCTACTGGTTCGTAAACTTGTTCTTTTTCACCTCATTATTGCCGCGCGTTATTGCTTACGCCTCGTATGCTTTCCTCGGCTACGAATATATTATGACACCGGTTGCCACCACCATTATCAGTATGGTGCTGTTCGCCTTCTCCACCTGGGTTTCCACCAACGGGGCGAAAATGCTGGGGCCAATCACCTCCGTCACTTCAACGCTGATGCTGCTGTTAACGCTCTCCTACATTTTACTGGCAGGCACGGCGCTGGTTGGCGGCGTACAGCCTGCCGATCCGATCACCGTTGACGCGATGATCCCTAACTTTAACTGGGCGTTCCTCGGCGTTACTACCTGGATCTTTATGGCCGCAGGTGGCGCGGAATCTGTCGCGGTGTACGTTAACGACGTCAAAGGCGGTTCAAAATCGTTTGTTAAAGTGATCATTCTCGCCGGGATTTTTATCGGTGTACTGTATTCCGTCTCCTCGGTGCTAATTAACGTCTTCGTCAGCAGCAAAGAGTTGAAGTTTACCGGCGGATCGGTGCAGGTATTCCATGGCATGGCGGCGTATTTTGGTCTGCCGGAAGCGTTGATGAATCGCTTTGTTGGCCTGGTGTCCTTTACCGCGATGTTCGGCTCCCTGCTGATGTGGACCGCTACGCCGGTAAAAATTTTCTTCTCCGAAATCCCGGAAGGCATCTTTGGTAAGAAAACCGTCGAACTGAACGAAAACGGCGTTCCGGCGCGCGCAGCGTGGATCCAGTTCCTGATCGTCATCCCGCTGATGATTATCCCGATGCTCGGTTCCAATACCGTGCAGGATCTGATGAATACTATTATTAATATGACTGCCGCAGCATCCATGCTTCCGCCGTTATTCATCATGCTGGCTTACCTGAATTTACGCGCCAAATTAGATCACCTGCCACGCGATTTCCGCATGGGCTCCCGTCGTACCGGTATTATCGTTGTTTCAATGCTGATTGCGATATTTGCCGTAGGGTTTGTCGCTTCGACATTCCCGACTGGCGCGAATATTCTGACCATCATTTTTTATAACGTCGGCGGTATTGTTATCTTCCTCGGCTTTGCGTGGTGGAAATACAGTAAATATATAAAGGGATTAACGGCTGAAGAGCGCCATATTGAAGCGACGCCAGCCAGCAATGTTGATTAAGCAGAATAATAAAAAATGAGCAGGCATTTTCCCTCTTCCTGGATGGGGAGAGGGAAAATAGTTTCTGCCTTTATATTTTTATAATTACAACGATAAAAGGCTGTACTTTTTCTTTAGCTCATGGATTAACACAATGAAATTAATCACTGCACCATGCAGAGCATTACTTGCTCTGCCGTTTTGCTACGCCTTTTCTGCGGCTGCTGAAGAAGCACGTCCAGCAGAACATGACGACACAAAAACACCCGCAATGACCTCGACATCTTCTCCTTCATTTCGTTTTTACGGCGAATTAGGGGTTGGTGGATATATGGATTTAGAGGGTGAGAATAAACATAAATACAGCGACGGCACCTATATTGAAGGTGGCCTGGAGATGAAGTACGGCTCCTGGTTCGGCCTGATTTACGGCGAAGGCTGGACCGTGCAGGCCGACCACGACGGTAATGCCTGGGTGCCTGACCATAGCTGGGGTGGTTTCGAAGGTGGGATTAACCGTTTCTATGGCGGTTATCGTACCAATGATGGCACCGAAATCATGCTCAGTCTGCGTCAGGATTCCTCGCTGGATGACCTGCAATGGTGGGGCGATTTCACGCCCGATCTGGGCTACGTCATTCCCAATACCCGCGACATTATGACCGCGCTGAAGGTACAGAACTTAACCGGCAACTTTCGTTATAGCGTCACCGCCACACCTGCCGGGCATCATGACGAAAGCAAAGCCTGGCTACATTTTGGCAAATACGATCGCTACGACGACAAATACACTTATCCGGCAATGATGAACGGTTACATCCAGTATGACCTTGCCGAAGGCATCACCTGGATGAACGGTCTGGAAATTACCGACGGTACCGGACAACTCTATCTCACTGGCCTGCTTACCCCTAACTTTGCCGCTCGCGCCTGGCACCATACCGGACGCGCCGACGGACTGGACGTACCGGGAAGTGAAAGTGGGATGATGGTGAGCGCCATGTATGAAGCGTTCAAGGGGATTTATCTCTCTACCGCTTACACGTACGCCAAACATCGCCCTGACCACGCTGACGATGAAACCACCTCTTTCATGCAGTTTGGTATCTGGTACGAATACGGCGGCGGACGTTTCGCAACGGCTTTTGATAGCCGCTTCTACATGAAAAATGCCTCTAACGATCCCAGCGACCAACTCTTCCTGATGCAATATTTCTACTGGTAAAAGGACAATAATCTCATGAAAATCAAAACTATTTTAACGCCAGTAGCCTGCGCTCTACTGATGAGTTTTTCCGCCCATGCCGCTAACGCCGACAATTATAAAAACGTGATTAACCGTACTGGCGCGCCGCAGTACATGAAGGATTACGATTACGACGATCACCAGCGTTTTAATCCGTTTTTCGATCTCGGAGCCTGGCATGGTCATCTGTTGCCAGACGGCCCGAATACCATGGGCGGTTTTCCAGGCGTTGCGCTGCTGACGGAAGAATACATCAACTTTATGGCCAGCAATTTCGACCGCCTGACCGTCTGGCAGGACGGCAAGAAAGTCGACTTCACGCTGGAGGCATACAGTATTCCCGGCGCGCTGGTACAAAAAATGACAGCAAAAGATGTGCAGGTCGAAATGACTCTGCGCTTCGCCACGCCGCGTACCTCATTACTGGAAACTAAAATCACCAGCAATAAACCGCTGGATCTGGTGTGGGACGGCGAGCTGCTGGAAAAACTGGAAGCGAAGGAAGGGAAACCGATTTCCGATCAAACCATTGCTGGCGAGTACCCTGATTATCAGCGCAAAATCAGCGCCACCCGTGATGGCCTGAAAGTCACCTTTGGCAAAGTGCGCGCCACCTGGGATCTGCTGACCTCCGGCGAATCAGAATATCAGGTGCATAAATCCCTGCCAGTGCAGACTGAAATCAACGGTAATCACTTTACCAGTAAGGCGCATATCAACGGGTCGACGACGCTCTATACCACCTACTCCCACCTGCTGACCGCTCAGGAAGTTAGCAAAGAGCAAATGCAGATCCGCGATATTCTGGCGCGTCCGGCGTTTTATCTCACCGCCTCGCAGCAACGCTGGGAAGAGTACCTGAAGAAAGGGTTAACCAATCCGGATGCGACGCCGGAACAGACGCGCGTCGCGGTGAAAGCCATCGAAACACTCAACGGTAACTGGCGCTCACCGGGCGGGGCGGTGAAATTTAATACCGTCACACCGTCGGTGACCGGACGCTGGTTCTCCGGCAATCAGACCTGGCCGTGGGATACCTGGAAGCAGGCGTTTGCGATGGCGCATTTCAATCCGGAGATCGCCAAAGAGAATATCCGCGCGGTCTTCTCCTGGCAGATCCAACCTGGCGACACCGTGCGTCCACAGGATGTGGGATTTGTCCCCGACCTGATTGCGTGGAACCTTAGCCCCGAGCGTGGCGGCGATGGCGGCAACTGGAACGAACGTAATACCAAACCCAGCCTTGCCGCCTGGTCAGTAATGGAAGTGTATAACGTCACCCAGGATAAAGCCTGGTTGGCAGAGATGTACCCGAAACTGGTGGCCTATCACGACTGGTGGTTACGTAACCGCGATCATAACGGCAACGGCGTGCCGGAATATGGCGCGACCCGCGATAAAGCCCATAACACCAAGAGCGGTGAGATGCTGTTTACGGTGAAAAAAGGCGATAAAGAAGAGACGCTGTCTGGGCTGAACAACTACGCCCGCGTGGTGGAGAAAGGCCAGTACGACAGTCTGGAAATTCCGGCACAAATTGCTGCGTCGTGGGAATCGGGCCGTGATGACGCCGCCGTCTTTGGGTTTATCGACAAGGAACAGCTGGATAAATATGTCGCTAACGGCGGCAAACGTAGTGACTGGACGGTGAAATTCGCCGAAAACCGCAGTCAGGACGGAACGTTGCTGGGCTACTCGCTATTGCAGGAGTCGGTGGATCAGGCCAGCTATATGTACAGCGATAACCATTATTTGGCAGAGATGGCAACTATCCTCGGTAAGCCGGCAGAGGCCAAACGCTATCGCCAGTTGGCGCAGCAGCTCGCGGACTACATCAATACCTGTATGTTCGACCCGACCACGCAGTTCTACTATGACGTGCGCATTGAAGATAAACCGCTGGCGAACGGCTGTGCGGGCAAACCGATTGTTGAGCGCGGTAAAGGGCCTGAAGGCTGGTCGCCGCTGTTTAACGGTGCTGCAACGCAGGCCAATGCCGACGCGGTGGTGAAGGTGATGCTGGACACCAAAGAGTTCAACACCTTTGTACCGCTGGGAACGGCGGCGTTAACCAACCCGGCTTTTGGCGCGGATATCTACTGGCGCGGGCGCGTATGGGTAGATCAGTTCTGGTTTGGTCTGAAAGGAATGGAGCGTTACGGTTATCGCGATGATGCCCTGAAACTGGCGGATACGTTCTTCCAGCATGCCAAAGGATTAACCGCCGACGGTCCGATTCAGGAGAATTACAACCCGCTGACTGGCGCGCAGCAAGGGGCTCCAAATTTCTCCTGGAGTGCCGCACATTTGTATATGTTGTATAACGATTTTTTCCGTAAGCAGTAATTTGCAACGGCTGGCGGATGCGGCGTGGGCGCCTTATCCGCACTACATGTGCGTTCCGTAGGCCGGATAAGACGCGGCAAGCGTCGCATCCGGCATCTGCACCGCGCCACTGGCGGATGCGGCGTGGACACCTTATCCGCCCTACATGTGCGTTCCCCCAGGCCGGATAAGACGCGGCAAGCGTCGCATCCGGCATTACCACCAGCGTATTCTTTTTGATTCCCATCACAAACCCCGCATTCCCCTTTTCCCTTTTCCCCGGCGACGGCTAAATTAGAACTCATCCGACCACATAACAATTATTTTACATACTGGATAATTTATGAGCTACCCGTCGCTGTTTGCCCCGCTTGATTTAGGTTTTACCACGTTAAAAAACCGCGTGTTGATGGGTTCAATGCACACCGGGCTGGAGGAATACCCGGACGGTGCCGAGCGGCTGGCGGCGTTTTATGCTGAACGCGCCCGTCACGGCGTGGCGCTGATCGTTAGCGGCGGTATTGCACCTGATTTAACAGGCGTTGGCATGGAAGGCGGTGCAATGCTCAATGACGTCAGCCAGATCCCACACCATCGCACCATTACCGAAGCGGTACATCAGGAAGGCGGCAAAATCGCCCTGCAAATTTTGCATACCGGACGCTACAGCTACCAACCGCATCTGGTAGCGCCCTCCGCGTTGCAGGCCCCCATCAACCGTTTCGTTCCTCATGAACTCACCCATGAAGAGATCCTGCGACTGATCGACGATTTCGCCCGCTGCGCGCAACTGGCGCGGGAGGCCGGATACGATGGCGTAGAGGTGATGGGTTCCGAAGGGTATTTGATCAACGAGTTTCTGACTCTGCGCACCAACCAGCGTAGCGACCAGTGGGGCGGCGATTACCGCAACCGGATGCGGTTTGCCGTCGAAGTAGTGCGTGCGGTGCGCGAGCGCGTCGGCAACGACTTCATTATTATCTATCGGCTGTCGATGCTCGACCTGGTAGAAGGCGGCGGGACTTTAACCGAAACGGTAGAACTGGCGCAGGCCATTGAAGCGGCGGGCGCAACCATTATCAACACTGGAATAGGCTGGCATGAAGCGCGGATTCCGACCATCGCCACGCCAGTGCCGCGCGGCGCATTTAGCTGGGTCACACGCAAACTGAAAGGTCACGTCTCATTGCCGCTGGTGACCACCAACCGGATTAACGATCCGCAGGTTGCCGACGATATTCTCTCGCGCGGTGATGCCGATATGGTATCGATGGCGCGACCGTTTCTTGCTGATGCGGAGCTGCTGTCAAAAGCGCAATCGGGGCGAGCCGATGAGATCAACACCTGCATTGGCTGCAATCAGGCCTGTCTCGATCAGATCTTTGTCGGCAAAGTCACCTCGTGCCTGGTGAATCCTCGCGCCTGCCACGAAACCAAAATGCCGATCCTTCCCGCCGTGCAGAAAAAAAATCTGGCGGTGGTCGGCGCAGGTCCGGCGGGGCTGGCGTTTGCCATCAATGCGGCGGCGCGTGGTCATCAGGTAACGTTGTTTGATGCACATAGCGAGATCGGCGGGCAGTTTAATATCGCCAAACAGATCCCCGGCAAAGAGGAATTTTACGAAACATTGCGCTACTACCGCCGGATGATCGAAGTGACTGGCGTGACACTGAAACTTAATCACACCGTGACCGCAGATCAGTTAAAGGCGTTCGATGAAACGATCCTCGCCAGTGGGATCGTACCGCGCATTCCGCCCATCGACGGGATCGATCATCCGAAGGTGTTGAGTTATCTCGACGTACTGCGCGACAAAGCGCCGGTGGGCAACAACGTCGCCATCATTGGTTGTGGTGGGATTGGCTTTGATACAGCGATGTATTTGAGTCAGCCAGGGGAGTCCACCAGCCAGAATATCACCGAGTTTTGTAATGAGTGGGGAATCGACAGTAGCCTGCAACAGGGTGGTGGGTTAAGCCCGCAGGGAATGCAGATCCCCCGTAGCCCGCGACAGATTGTGATGCTTCAACGCAAAGCCAGCAAACCAGGGCAAGGGTTGGGCAAAACTACGGGCTGGATCCATCGCACCACCCTGCTCGCGCGCGGCGTGAAAATGATCCCAGGCGTAAGTTACCAGAAGATCGACGATGACGGGCTGCATGTGGTGATCAACGGCGAACCGCAAATTTTGGCGGTAGATCATGTGGTGATCTGCGCGGGGCAGGAGCCAAACCGCACGCTGGCACAACCGCTCATTGATAGCGGGAAAACCGTGCATTTAATTGGCGGCTGCGATGTGGCTATGGAGCTGGACGCACGACGGGCAATTGCCCAGGGAACACGGTTGGCGCTGGAGATTTAAATCGTTATTTGAAGTGCTGGATGTGACGCTTGCTGCGTCTTATCCGGCCTACGGGTAACGTGCTAATCGTAGGCCGGATAAAGCGTTCACGCCGCATCCGGCACGTCGCGTTAATCAATAAACAAGGCGGGAGAAATGCCGAATCGCGTTGCCAGTTTTTTAGCGTGTTCCAGCGTTAATTTCCTCTTCCCGCTCAAAACGCGTGACACCATCGATTTACTGCCAATTTCCGGCAGATCGGAAAGGGTTAAACCATATTGATCCATAAGGGTACGAATCACAGCTATACCGCCAGGCATGGCTTGAGCCATGGCATTAAATTCAGCAAATTCGGGCGCTGATTCTTCCCACGCGGTTATTTTGGCACACACCAGATCCAGCAAGGGGTTTTCAGGATCGTTGAGCAGCAGATGATCTACCAGTTCCAGCGCCTGGGTGTATTGTTCCTCGTTCTGAATACCCGCCAGAAAAGGTGCCACAGCAGTTAGCTTTTCTCCTGCTTGCAAGATGTCGGCAATCGCAATCATTTTTTCCCCTTAGTACGATGAACGGCGGTAAAGAAATCGTATTCTTTATGCGTCATAACTTCACGTATGTAGCACTTTTGCGATTCAAAAAAGACCATTGCTACAACACGTAATTCATTGCCCCCGACATTGAAAACATAATGCTTATCCAGATATTTGAAGTTATCCAGAGAAGGGAATACTGCTTTTAATGACTCAGGTTTTTTGAAATATCCCTTAGCAATCGTGTTCCCCAGAGCCACCAACTCCGTTTTATGTTGCGGGTATTTTTCCGCAGCATCTTTCAATGCTTTTTGAGTTATCAGGTGCATTCTTCATCACGTCCGTTGACAAATTGGCAACATGATAACATCCGTTGACAGATTGGCAACGGATGAATTTATCTGTGTGACGGAAGAATAAACGTAGAAAAACGCTAAACAAGAGAATGTAGAGGATGGTGACAGGGATTTTTTGTTTTATGGAAGCGCGATTCCAGAACTGGGCAGACATTGCCGGATGCGACGCTTGCCGCGTCTTATCCGACCTGGGGGTAATGTGCTGAACGTATGCCGGATAAGGCGTTTACGCCGCATCCGGCAGGTAGCTGTCAATCTTACCGACGACGCCCCAGCTTCACCGCTTTCAGCACCACAAATTTATTATTGGTGGCAATGGTGGTGCAGTTGCCAAAAATTTTCTTCAGTTTATGGAAGTAATCCAGGTGACGGTTGGCAACGATATACAGCTCGCCGTTGATTTTCAGGCAGCGGCGCGCGTGGTGGAACATTTCCCAGGCAACGTTATCGGTCAGTGCATGTTGCTGGTGAAACGGCGGGTTGCAGAGCACAGCATTAAAGCGGAACGGCTCCACGCCGGAGAGCGCGTTGTTGATCATAAACTCGCAGCGATCCAACGCCTCTGGCATGTTGGTTTCAACATTCAAACGGCTGGAAGCAACCGCCATCGGTGATTCATCGACAAACACCACTTTCGCCTGCGGGTTTTTATCAAGCAGCGTCAGGCCAATAACGCCGTTACCACAACCGAGATCGACAACCTCACCCTCGAGATTCTCTGGCAGATGCTGCATAAAGAAGCGCGCGCCAATATCAAGCCCGGTGCGTGAGAAGACATTCGCATGGTTGTGGATAGTCCAGTCAGTACCCTCCAGCTTCCAGCTAACGGTTTGCGGTGCATCAACCAGCGGCGGCTCGTTGAAAGTGCAGTTAATCAGGCGCGCTTTCTTCCATGCCAGCGTGGTGGTGGTCGGGCCGAGCACTTTTTCGAACAGTTCCAGCGTGGAGGTGTGAATGTCACGGGCTTTAGCACCGGCAATAATACGTGTATCCGGCGTGACTACTTTGCGCAATGCGCGCAGTTGCTGTTCCAGCAATGCCAGTGTTTTCGGCACTTTGATCAGTACCACGCCCGGCTGTTGCGGGTAGTCAGCGGTGCTGTCGAGAAACTTCACGCTCGATTCATCAATCCCGTTGAGGCGTAAATTCTCGCGCGTCGCCAGTTCGCTGATGTATGAGTCGCCAATGCTGTACGGCTTATGTTCCGCCAGCGCACAACTTAACGCCCCAAAGGCATCATTCAGGATTAACACCGGGCCGCGGATTTCTGTGTCGTCCAACTGTTGCAGCAAATATTCATCTGCCGCTTCCCACGCCTGTAGCGGGTTAACGTCATCCGTCGCCGGAAAACGTTGTAGTGTCAGTGAACGGAAACCGTTGTCTAAGTGGCTCATCGGCCCTCCTGAATGATAAAATTTCGACGTTGCCCCTGAAAAGGGTGCGTGAGTATACCCTTTTTCTCTTTTTCGTGGGCGGTTATGAGCAATCTTACTTATCTTCAGGGTTATCCCGAACAGTTGCTTTCCCAGGTGCGCACGCTGATTAATGAACAGCGTCTGGGCGATGTGCTGGCAAAACGCTATCCAGGAACGCACGACTACGCCACCGATAAAGCCCTCTGGCAATATACTCAGGATCTTAAAAATCAGTTTCTGCGTAATGCTCCACCGATCAATAAAGTGATGTATGACAACAAGATCCATGTGCTGAAAAACGCGCTCGGGTTACATACCGCTGTTTCGCGTGTGCAGGGCGGCAAGCTGAAAGCAAAAGCAGAGATCCGCGTCGCTACCGTGTTTCGCAACGCGCCGGAACCGTTTTTGCGCATGATCGTGGTGCACGAGTTGGCGCACCTGAAGGAGAAAGAGCACAACAAAGCGTTCTATCAATTGTGCTGTCATATGGAGCCGCAGTACCACCAGCTTGAATTCGACACTCGTCTGTGGCTAACGCAGTTGTCGCTTGGGCAGGACAAAATCTGAAAATGATGTCAGGCGTTATCTTTTCCTCCTTTAGCGCCTAAAATCGACCTCCCCCCTTTCGTTAAGGATAACGACCATGCTGCGCGCCTTTGCCCGCCTTCTTCTCCGTATTTGTTTTTCTCGCCGGACTCTAAAGCTTGGCTGTTTATTGTTGCTTATAGCAGGAGCGACCATTTTTATTGCCGATCGCGTTATGATCAACGCCAGCAAGCAGCTGACCTGGAGCGATGTCAACGCCGTTCCGGCGCGTAACGTGGGTTTATTGCTGGGGGCGAGGCCGGGTAATCGCTACTTTACCCGACGTATTGATACCGCAGCAGAGTTGTACCACGCCGGAAAAGTGAAATGGCTACTAGTGAGCGGCGATAACGGACGTAAAAATTACGATGAAGCCTCAGGCATGCAGCAGGCTTTGATCGCTAAAGGCGTACCCGCAAAAGTCATCTTCTGCGACTATGCCGGATTCTCAACGCTTGATTCGGTGGTGCGTGCCAAAAAGGTGTTTGGTGAAAGCCATATCACTATTATTTCGCAAGAATTTCATAACCAACGCGCCATCTGGCTGGCAAAACAGTACGGCATCGATGCCATCGGGTTTAACGCACCAGACCTGAATATGAAACATGGTTTTTATACTCAGCTGCGGGAGAAACTCGCTCGCGTCAGCGCAGTGATTGACGCGAAAATCCTCCATCGACAGCCGAAATATCTCGGGCCGTCGGTCATGATTGGGCCGTTTAGCGAGCATGGCTGTCCGGCGAAAGAATAATGCGTATCTGCGCACGTCGAAGATGAAAAAGGCGTGCTACATTGACGGCAGAATCCCTTTATGGAGTATCCACGCGTTATGATACGTTTCGCTGTGATTGGCACGAACTGGATCACTCGCCAGTTCGTCGAGGCCGCCCATGAGAGCGGTAAATACAAGTTAACCGCTGTCTATTCCCGCAGCCTTGAACAGGCCCAGCACTTCGCCAATGATTTTTCTGTCGAGCATCTGTTTACATCGCTGGAAGCGATGGCAGAAAGTGATGCTATTGACGCGGTGTATATTGCCAGCCCGAATGCCCTGCATTTTCCCCAGACACGACTTTTCCTTAGCCATAAAATTCATGTGATTTGCGAGAAACCGCTGGCGTCGAATCTGGCGGAAGTGGATGCCGCCATTGCCTGTGCTCGGGAAAATCAGGTGGTGCTGTTTGAGGCATTTAAAACCGCCAGCCTACCGAATTTCCATTTGTTACGCCAGGTACTGCCGAAAGTTGGCAAATTGCGTAAAGTCTTTTTCAACTATTGCCAATATTCCTCGCGATATCAACGTTATCTGGACGGCGAAAATCCCAACACCTTCAATCCGGCATTCTCCAACGGTTCAATTATGGATATCGGCTTTTACTGTCTGGCGTCGGCGGTGGCGTTATTTGGTGAACCGAAAAGCGTGCAGGCAACCGCCAGTTTGCTGGCAAGTGGTGTGGATGCCCACGGCGTGGTGGTGATGGATTACGGTGATTTCAGCGTTACCTTGCAGCACTCAAAGGTCAGTGATTCTGTGCTGGCAAGTGAGATTCAGGGCGAAGCGGGATCGCTGGTGATTGAAAAACTGTCTGAATGCCAGAAAGTTTGCTATGTGCCGCGCGGCAGCCAGATGCAGGATCTTACCCAGCCGCAGCATATTAATACCATGCTGTACGAAGCAGAGCTGTTCGCTACCCTGGTGGATGAACATCTGGTAGATCATCCAGGGCTGGCGGTCAGTCGTATCACCGCCAGGCTGCTGACCGAGATCCGCCGCCAGACCGGGGTGATTTTTCCGGCAGATAGCGTAAAACTATAATAGCCAAAGTAAAACAGTGTAAAAGGGATGTAACAGACCATTGACTGACCGAATGGTCTGTCATACTTTGTTACCTGCAAAGGGGAGTAACTTCATTGCCGGTCGATCGTCATTACGATGTGTGAAAAACCACATCCGGTCACCGGGCAACCCGAAAGGAATACGCAGACGTATTCCTTTTTTGTTGTAAGTGAGACCTTGCCGGAAGGCGAGGTCTATGCATAAAAAGCAGCGGCTGACGTCTTCCGATGTTGGCCGTTTTTTTATGTGTAAGGAACTTCTATGAATACTGTCGGCACGCCGTTGCTATGGGGCGGATTCGCTGTTGTTGTCGTCATTATGCTGGCTATCGACCTGTTGTTGCAGGGGCGTCGCGGGGCACATGCCATGACCATGAAACAGGCTGCGGCCTGGTCGCTGGTCTGGGTGACACTGTCGTTATTGTTTAATGCCGCTTTCTGGTGGTATCTGGCGCAGACACAGGGGCGCGAAGTCGCGGACCCTCAGGCATTGGCCTTCCTCACGGGTTATCTGATTGAGAAATCACTGGCGGTCGATAACGTCTTCGTCTGGCTGATGTTGTTCAGCTATTTCTCTGTTCCGGCGGCATTACAACGCCGCGTGCTCGTGTATGGCGTACTCGGGGCGATTGTTCTGCGTACCATCATGATCTTCACTGGCAGCTGGCTGATTTCGCAGTTCGACTGGATCCTGTATATCTTCGGTGCCTTCCTGCTGTTTACTGGCGTGAAGATGGCGCTGGCTCATGAAGATGAATCAGGTATTGGTGACAAGCCGCTGGTGCGCTGGCTGCGCGGTCATTTGCGCATGACCGACACCATCGACAACGAGCATTTCTTTGTGCGTAAGAATGGTTTGTTGTATGCCACGCCGCTGATGCTGGTACTGATTCTGGTGGAGTTGAGCGACGTGATTTTCGCCGTGGATAGCATTCCGGCTATCTTCGCCGTGACCACCGATCCGTTTATTGTGCTGACCTCAAACCTGTTTGCGATCCTCGGCCTGCGTGCGATGTATTTCCTGCTGGCGGGCGTAGCAGAACGTTTCTCGATGCTCAA
Source organism: Escherichia sp. 94.0001 (assembly GCF_013369155.2). Classification (NCBI taxonomy): domain Bacteria; kingdom Pseudomonadati; phylum Pseudomonadota; class Gammaproteobacteria; order Enterobacterales; family Enterobacteriaceae; genus Escherichia; species Escherichia sp. 94.0001. The sequence continues at coordinate 53,579 of NZ_JABWMS020000016.1, forward strand.
ATATGGTCTGGCGGTGATTCTGGTGTTTATCGGTATCAAGATGCTGATTGTCGATTTCTACCATATTCCGATCGCCGTTTCGCTGGGCGTGGTGTTTGGCATTCTGGTGATGACGTTTATTATCAACGCCTGGGTGAATTATCGGCATGATAAGCAGCGGGTGGGATGATTTTTAATCTGCCTAAGCCGTGTACCTTGTCATCAACATGAGCACCATTTTCTCCCTCTCTCTTCCAGGGAGAGGGGACTGACCGAGTACTTTTTTGACGTTGTCATCAGTCTGGAAGCCGCACGTTGGGCTTTATTTTTATGTCAAACAAATGTAACCATTAAGTTGCAAAATATGACCTCTCTTTAAAATCCAGCATTTTTCGCTTCCCGAAGCTGTAACTTTCCTTATACTCGACCTTGCAAACACTTTGTTACATCCTGAAAGATGCGTCGACAGAACGCACCAGGGATGTGCGACAACACAATGAAAGGATCGAAAAATGACTACGCAACGTTCACCGGGGCTATTCCGGCGTCTGGCTCATGGCAGCCTGGTAAAACAAATCCTGGTCGGCCTTGTTCTGGGGATTCTTCTGGCATGGATCTCAAAACCGGCGGCTGAAGCTGTCGGTCTGTTAGGTACTTTGTTCGTTGGTGCCCTGAAAGCTGTAGCGCCGATTCTGGTGCTGATGCTGGTAATGGCATCTATTGCTAACCACCAGCACGGGCAGAAAACCAACATTCGCCCTATTCTGTTCCTCTATCTGCTGGGCACCTTCTCTGCTGCTCTGGCCGCGGTAGTCTTCAGCTTTGCCTTCCCTTCTACCCTGCACTTGTCCAGTAGCGCGGGTGATATTTCGCCGCCGTCAGGCATTGTCGAAGTGATGCGCGGGCTGGTAATGAGCATGGTTTCCAACCCCATCGACGCGCTGCTGAAAGGTAACTACATCGGGATTCTGGTGTGGGCAATTGGCCTCGGTTTCGCACTGCGTCACGGTAACGAGACCACCAAAAACCTGGTCAACGATATGTCGAATGCCGTCACCTTTATGGTGAAACTGGTCATTCGCTTCGCACCGATCGGTATTTTTGGGTTGGTTTCTTCTACCCTGGCTACCACCGGTTTCTCCACACTGTGGGGCTACGCGCAACTGCTGGTCGTGCTGGTTGGCTGTATGTTACTGGTGGCGCTGGTGGTTAACCCATTGCTGGTGTGGTGGAAAATTCGTCGTAACCCGTTCCCGCTGGTGCTGCTGTGCCTGCGTGAAAGCGGTGTGTATGCCTTCTTCACCCGCAGCTCTGCAGCGAACATTCCGGTGAATATGGCACTGTGTGAAAAGCTGAATCTGGATCGCGATACCTATTCCGTTTCTATTCCGCTGGGAGCCACCATCAATATGGCGGGCGCAGCAATCACCATTACCGTGTTGACGCTGGCTGCGGTTAATACGCTGGGTATTCCGGTCGATCTGCCCACAGCGCTGCTGTTGAGCGTAGTGGCTTCTCTGTGCGCCTGTGGCGCATCCGGCGTGGCGGGGGGGTCTTTGCTGCTGATCCCACTGGCCTGTAATATGTTCGGTATTTCGAACGATATCGCCATGCAGGTGGTTGCCGTCGGCTTTATCATCGGCGTATTGCAGGACTCTTGCGAAACCGCGCTGAACTCTTCAACTGACGTGCTGTTCACTGCGGCAGCTTGCCAGGCAGAAGACGATCGTCTGGCAAATAGCGCCCTGCGTAATTAATTGTTTAACCCCTTTCGTCTACTGCGGAAGGGGTTGTTTTCTCTACTTTAAACGGATCAATTCCCCTTTTCTGCATCCGCCAGAAACGAATGATATTCAGGCCATTCATGAGCAGAAAACTCCCCTCAATCATCGTGCCGCCTATCGACCCCGCCCAGAAGTTGTGAATCACCCAGCAACACGTTGAAAACCACATTACGCAGCGCATGGTCAGCCCTTTACAGCGGAATAGCGCCCAGGTACTGACAATCGTGCCGATAACCGGCAATAGTTCAACAGGATGATGGAACTTCGCGAGGCCAATTCCGCCAGTCAGCACAATAAAAATCGCCATTACCCATAAGCTGCGCGTGCGTAAGGTAATCAGCGTACGAATGGCATTAAGGATGGCACTGGCACCAGCGGGATAGGTGCCCAGAAGAAAAAAATGTACGCCAATAACGGCGCTATAGACCGAAAGCTGCTTTTTGAAGCGACGTTCGTCACGATTGAAAAATGTTGTGATACCAATCAGAAAGGCGATGACACCCACGCCCTGGGCCAGCCAATACGCGGTCATGATAAATCCTTAGCAGGTATGGAAAAGCAAACGGCGCTTCACATTATGAAACGCCGTTTTTTATTAACAACTCATTTCGACTTTATAGCGTTACGCCGCTTTTAAAGATCGCCAGTTCGCGGAAGTCGTTACGCTCGTTGCAGGTTTGCTTACCGTTGGCAAACTCAACGATGGTGTCGATAAATTCTTCCAGCAACTGCGGCATCGCTTTACCGTGGATCAGCTGACCCGCGTCAAAGTCGATCCAGTGTTTTTTCTTCGCCGCCAGTTCACTGTTGGTGGCGATTTTCACCGTCGGCACAAATCCACCATACGGCGTGCCACGACCAGTACTGAACAGCACCATATGGCAGCCCGCACCCGCCAGGGCGCTGGTCGCTACGGCATCGTTACCCGGCGCACTTAACAAGTTCAGCCCCGGCGTTTTCAGACGCTCGCCGTAACGCAGCACGTCAACCACGACGCTGGAACCCGCTTTCTGGGTACAGCCAAGTGATTTGTCTTCCAGCGTGGTGATACCGCCCGCTTTGTTCCCCGGCGATGGGTTTTCATAGATCGGCTGGTCATGGGCAATAAAGTACTGTTTGAAGTCGTTGACCATAGTGACCAGTTTTTCAAACGTTGCTTCGTCGCGGCAATGGTCCATCAGCAACTGCTCTGCGCCAAACATCTCCGGCACTTCGGTCAGTACGGTAGTACCGCCGTTAGCAATCACGTAGTCAGAGAAACGCCCCAGCATCGGGTTAGCAGTAATACCAGAAAGACCGTCAGAACCACCGCACTCCAGACCAAACTTCAGTTCGCTGAGTTTGCCTGGCTCACGCTTGTCGTTGCGCATCACGTTATACAGCTGATGCAAATGCGCGATCCCGGCTTCGATCTCATCATCCTGCTGTTGGCAGATCATGAAATGAACGCGTTCAGGATCGATATCGCCCAACGTTTCACGGAATGCGGCAACCTGGTTGTTTTCACATCCCAGACCAATGACCAGCACTGCGCCCGCGTTCGGGTGGCGCACCATGTTTTGCAGCATGGTGCGGGTATTGATGTGATCGTCGCCCAGCTGCGAGCAGCCGTAGGTGTGGCTGAAGAGGAACACGCCGTCAGTACCTTCGGCGTTGTTGGTCTCTTTCAGGAAACGGTTCTGGATCTGCCGCGCGATGCCGTTAACACAACCCACGGTTGGCAGGATCCACAGCTCATTACGCACCCCGACATCGCCGTTCGCGCGACGATAGATCTGCACTTCACGATCTGCCGCTTGCGCAGGCAGATCCTGAAAATCAGGTTGATAGCGATACTGATCCAGATCGCTCAGATTCGTGCGCGTATTGTGGGCGTGAACGTGTTCCCCCGCCGCAATATCCGCCAATGCATAACCAATCGGCAGGCCATATTTAATGACGTTGGCCCCTTTTGCGATATCCGTTAACGCAAATTTATGTCCACGAGCAACATCCTGGCGCAGCGTAACAGTCTGGTTATCGACACTGACTTCTGTGCCTTCCGCCAAATCTGCTAAAGCAACCGCGACGTTATCCAGCGCATGGATCTTGATGTATTGCATATCAACCCCAGACCTTAGTTCAGTTCAATGGCGAAGTAGTCACGCGCATTGTTAAAGCAAATATTTTTCACCATCTCGCCCAGCAGGTTGATGTCCGCCGGTGCTTCGCCCGCTTCCACCCAGCGGCCAATCATCTGGCACAGAATGCGACGGAAGTATTCGTGACGGGTGTATGACAAGAAGCTACGGCTGTCAGTCAGCATACCGACAAAGCGGCTCAGCAGACCGAGCTGCGCCAGTTGGGTCATCTGACGTTCCATACCGTCTTTCTGATCGTTAAACCACCAGCCGGAACCGAACTGCATTTTGCCTGGCATTCCTTCGCCCTGGAAGTTACCGATCATGGTACCCAGTACTTCGTTATCGCGTGGGTTCAGGCAGTACAGAATAGTTTTCGGCAGCAGGTTTTCTTCGTTCTGTTTGCTCAGCAGCTTAGACAGTTCTTCCGCCATCGGACGGTCGTTGATGGAGTCAAAGCCTACATCCGGCCCCAGCAGTTTGAACTGACGCAGGTTGTTATTACGCAGTGCGCCGATGTGGTACTGCTGTACCCAGCCGCGACGTGCGTATTCGGCACCAAGGAACACCAGCACCGCAGTTTTGAACTGTGCCACTTCGTGCTCGCTTAGGGTTTCGCCGGCCAGACGGCGCGCCAGAATGCTATCCAGTTCCGCTTCGTTCGCTTCAGCAAACATCACCACGTCCAGCGCGTGGTCAGACACTTTACAGCCGTGAGCGGCGAAGTGATCCAGACGCTTGGTCAGGGCCGTTTGCAGGTCAGCAAAACGACGGATGTCGGTATCAGAGACTTCACCCAGCTTCGCCATGTAGTCGTTAAAGGTCGCCTGTTCGATGTTGAAGGCTTTGTCCGGACGCCAGCTCGGTAGCACTTTAATGGTGAAAGAGCCGTCTTTGGCGATCTCAGCGTGATGCTCCAGTGAATCGATCGGGTCATCGGTAGTGCCGACCATTTTCACGTTCATCTGCTGCATGATGCCGCGCGCAGAGAAATTATCCTGCGCCAGCAGTTCGTTACATTCGTTCCAGATTTCGTCAGCGGTAGACGGGGAAAGCAATTTGCCGGTAATACCAAATGGACGACGCAGTTCGAGGTGCGTCCAGTGGTATAACGGGTTGCCGATAGTGTGCGGAACGGTCGCCGCCCAGGCGTCAAATTTTTCTCGGTCAGATGCATCACCAGTACACAGACGCTCAGCCACGCCATTAGTGCGCATAGCACGCCATTTGTAGTGATCACCTTTCAGCCAGATGTCATACAGGTTTTTAAAACGATAGTCTTCCGCAATCTGCTGCGGTGGCAAATGGCAATGGTAATCGAAAATCGGCTGGTCTTTTGCGTAGTCGTGATACAGACGGCGGGCAAATTCGGTATCTAACAGGAAATCTTCAGTCATAAACGGAGTCATTTTCGTCTTCCTCTCAACGAGTGAGCTAGCTTGCTTATGGTGCGATGCTGACAAAGTTATCACACCAATTTCCAGAGTCCGAAGATATTTTCGTGAGATAGATCAATAAACGTAGTTAAAAAAATTACTCTCAAAGTGGTAAATCTCGCTGCAAGCCGCGCCAGTACTGGCCTCGCTGTCATCAGGTAATGTCCCTACAAATATTCCCACATTTGTGATGGCTCTCACCTTTTAAAGTTGTATGACAAGTTATCTTTCTGCCGTCGCAAATCATAAGTCGACGGAATGCAAATTGCCGATTCATTCATTTGTTAGATGAATCGGGTTAACCGGTACGGAAGCCGAATTAGCACGAAACTTTCATGGCAACGTTCGGGGCGTGCCGGTTTTTTTTCGGTTACCCGGTCGTAACTAACATCTTCAGCCTCTGGCGGGATGATGGCCGCGCTTCCTGCGGATATAACAAAACGATGAGGTTTTACATGCGTAAAATTAAAGGGTTACGTTGGTATATGATCGCACTGGTGACGCTCGGCACCGTGCTTGGTTACCTGACGCGTAACACTGTGGCGGCAGCTGCGCCAACTCTGATGGAAGAGTTAAACATCTCCACCCAACAGTATTCCTATATCATCGCAGCCTATTCTGCTGCTTATACGGTCATGCAACCGGTAGCAGGTTATGTACTGGATGTGCTGGGTACGAAAATCGGTTACGCAATGTTTGCTGTACTGTGGGCTGTGTTCTGTGGCGCAACCGCGCTGGCAGGTAGCTGGGGTGGCCTGGCGGTTGCTCGTGGTGCGGTAGGTGCTGCAGAGGCGGCGATGATCCCGGCGGGTCTGAAAGCCAGTTCCGAATGGTTCCCGGCAAAAGAGCGTTCCATCGCGGTCGGCTACTTTAACGTAGGTTCTTCGATTGGTGCGATGATTGCGCCGCCGCTGGTGGTATGGGCAATCGTGATGCACAGCTGGCAGATGGCATTTATCATCTCCGGTGCGTTGAGCTTTATCTGGGCGATGGCATGGCTGATTTTCTACAAGCATCCGCGCGACCAGAAACATCTGACCGATGAAGAACGTGACTACATTATTAATGGTCAGGAAGCCCAGCACCAGGTTGACACAGCGAAGAAAATGTCCGTTGGTCAGATCCTGCGTAACCGTCAGTTCTGGGGTATCGCGCTACCGCGTTTCCTGGCTGAACCTGCCTGGGGTACTTTTAACGCGTGGATCCCGCTGTTCATGTTTAAAGTTTACGGCTTTAACCTGAAAGAGATCGCGATGTTCGCCTGGATGCCAATGCTGTTTGCTGACCTTGGTTGTATCCTCGGTGGTTACCTGCCGCCGCTGTTCCAGCGTTGGTTTGGCGTGAACCTGATCGTTTCCCGTAAGATGGTAGTAACGCTGGGTGCGGTGCTGATGATTGGCCCAGGTATGATCGGTCTGTTCACTAACCCGTATGTCGCGATTATGCTGCTGTGTATCGGTGGTTTTGCTCACCAGGCCCTGTCTGGCGCACTGATTACGCTCTCTTCTGACGTGTTCGGTCGTAACGAAGTGGCGACGGCGAACGGTTTAACCGGGATGTCCGCATGGCTGGCAAGTACGCTGTTTGCACTGGTAGTCGGTGCACTGGCTGACACCATCGGCTTCAGCCCGCTGTTCGCAGTTCTGGCAGTATTCGACCTGCTGGGTGCGCTGGTTATCTGGACTGTGTTGCAGAACAAACCGGCGATTGAGGTGGCGCAGGAATCACATAACGATCCCGCACCGCAACATTAAGGCTTAACGTAAGTTGTAATGACGAAGCCGCCTGTTCAGGCGGCTTCGTTGTTTGTAGAGAACAAACCGTTTATCCGGGTTACAGGATTAATTGATAGTTGGCAAGGATGGGGTAAATATTACCGACAATTTACCCATGTAATATCCAGCCTGTTTTGCCGTCACGTTAAATTTATCCACCACCAACGTCAGTGGTGTGGGGACACACATCACTGCGTAACGAATGCCGGGCAACACTACCGGACGTACACGTTTAAGATTGATGTTGTTCCAGACGATACTTTCATTGTTGCGCACATCGATTTGCCCGCCAGTCTCCGGGTTAGACATTTTGACGCGATAGTCGATACGTTCCGCTGCGTCAGTAGATGTGCCTCCCTGACGATATATGGAGAATTCACCATTGTTGCGCCCCGCCGCCGCGCGTCCCTCATCTTTTAGCAAGATTTCATAGCTGAGGCCATTACCGTTAAAACCGTCATACAGGCACATGTCAAGCATGGTCAGGTCTTGTGCGTAATTGCTGCCATTGACGCTGCCCGTAGGATGTAAATCTAACTGCACACGCGGCGTGGCATGCGCAAACTCAGGAAAGAAGACGTCTATATGATTGGGGTCGAGGGTATTCAGGGTAATATCCGCAAAATAGTCCTGTGAAGGGCTATTCAAATGTAATTTCACTGACCCTTTCCAGACGCCACCGATCGGTAGCTTCTTCATTTCAGCCTGTTCAAGGTAAAGTGTGAGTTGTCTCCTGTCCGCGCCATATGTGCCCGTGTTATCTCTGCAATTCCACCCGGTATAATCAGTAAGAGGGAGTTGTTTAGTATACCCTTCACAATCTGAACCGACTCTTGATGTTTGTGCAGATATGTATCCTTTAAGTTTTACCTGCCAACGCATACCACTGCGCTGTTCTGTCATATAGATTTGAACTGTGGACATGTTAGAGCTGCTGGTACAGGTTTGCTGCAAATTAGAGAATGCACATAGATAAGACGCATACTTATTTTTTGCTGGTGGTTCTTCTCGATTCCAGAAGTAATAATCTGCTCTTCCTGATGCTAAATCATATGTCACTTCTGCAGTGACAACAGGTGCAGACTGGGCATACTGAGCGGAGAAAAATATCCCCCAAATACCTGCAATCAATCGCTTTCTCATGGTGCAACCTCCCTTTGCGCCGTTTGTACGTTTCCGCGTAATTTAGGCTGTTTTAACTGTGCCTGAACCTGAATGGACTCCGGTAATTGCGAATAACTCACGATGCTGCAAGTCACAACCCCGCTGTAGCGAATGCTGGCACGTTTCTTCACAACACTCAGTGGACACTTAAGGAAATGCTGCCCGGAAAGCAGATACAGATCTTTTTCACTACCGCTAATCTCAAGTGTAAATCCACCGTCTTCAGCCACCAGTAACATGGCGCTGTTCAGACCAACCAGCGGGAATTTCTCTACTGATGCGGGCAATAACAAGCGACCAATATAGTTGTAATTAAAGCTGGCAGACACTTCGCGATAGCGCAGCTTGCCCGGTAACAACATTAATTCACGATTTCCAGCACCGTTAATGATGTTGGTTGTCCCTTGCTGATCGCCCTGGCTGCTATCGTTAACTTCCACAAAACCCGACTGGAACCCGGCGTACGGAAACAATACGCTGTCATTTTGACCAAGTTGCAATGTTCTGCTGCCCGCCACTCGCGCTTCGAGTTGCAGCTCCTGACTCTGTTCATCCTGCTCAGAGAAACCTTTCACATCCACCAACACCGCCCCCAGCAGATCATCTGAGCCGCTGGCCCCCACATTAATGCCATAGCGACTCACCGCAAGTGTGGAGCTATATGTACCGGTAAAGGCTGAGATATGATCATGATTCTGGCGATCATAACTGTCCGAAACAGTAGCGTAGACATTTCCATATTGACCATCCCAACGCCCGTTAACCGCGCTGTTTATGGTATCGGTGTTCAGACCGCCGACGGTCACGCCAAGCTCTTTATGGCTGAATGAGTCGTTATAAAAGGTATGAGATAACTGCCATGACGTTTGATCGCCATCCTGATCGCTATAACGATAGTCAGTAGAAACATTGGTTAAATAGCTGTTGTTATTGCTATCCATCGTTGGCGTATCAGATAACGAAAACGATAAGTACAAGCCGTTATCGTCGTTATCATCCCCATTGTCATTACGATGGAAAACACCAACAGTAGTACTCAAAATCCAGTCACGCATCACGAAAGCGCGGGAAGCACTGAGTTGTAAAGTTTCGGAAATACTTTGCGCCGTCGTCTGGCGAAGATAGTTATTTTCAAAGCTCTGCTGTTTGTCCCAACGCAGATTGTCATTCGTGTTATTTTGCGTACGGGTATAACCCAGCATCATGTTCCAGCCTACAAGATTCTGTGAAATCGTCGCGGAGATGCTTTCATAACAGCTTAAGGCGTTGTAGCTTTCTCGGTTGTCGGTTGTACAAACATCACCATCAGAGTTGGTACGATAAAAGCCCAATGTCGGCCATCCCGATTGACTCCAGTTAGCCTGTTGCATATCACCTTTGCCACCATCATCGTTACGGAACACGCTGGCGTTGATGAGTAGATTCCCTGCCACGCCTAAATCTGCTGTCCAGTTATTGCCTAACTCGAAGGCACTAACATCATCTGCATTCGCCAGCCCTGCATAGAGCTCATATTGCGGATGTAATGGCAGGCGCACACCCAGCTGATAAGCCGAACTTTCATCATCAGAAGCTTGAGATGTGGTTTTCCCCGCCTGTAAAAACCACTGGGCATTTCCGTCTGTCAGACCGCCGGTTTTGGTAAATGGCACGAGCTCAGTGCGGGTGAGTTGGTTATTTTCATAGACTTTTAACGCCACGCTGTAACTGCCTGGCGGAAAGGAATTGGTATCAATAAATTGCGAACCGCTATTGAGGTAAAACGACCCCAAAAGTTGTTCATTACGATAAGCATCAACACGTGAATTGCGCGAAAGCAAAACCATTACCGGGGTTCCCTGCTGGCTTTGCGTCTGGTTTAAATAACTGAGCGTCGACCCGATACGCATTCCGTCGATTGCACCGAGTGGCAGAAAGTTAAACGTAAAGTTACCACCTTGTGCATTAAATAATGTGCGGTTGTCCATCCGCCCCGCCTGCACATAATAACGACGTAAAAAATCGTAGCGATAATAGAGATCGCTGACATCAGCATTACTGTCACTGATATCATCACCATCATAACCGTTGAAATTCCAGTGGGCGCCAATATAACTATTTTCTGTTATTCCCTGCGCACCATTACCTTGAATTGACAACGATTGGTAATCGTCCTGTACCAGCACATTAATATCTTGCTGATGTATAAACGCGTTAACCGTATTTTGGTCAGGATTTAAATACAATGATTTCGTATCAAACGCAGAACTCCATTGCGGATTGAGAAAGAGCGTTGCTGAACTTTCCTCATCATTGAAGATTATTTCTACCGTCTCAGTATTAAGAAAACCACAGCCTGAATCAGTACGTACAAAGCCACAAGCCAGTTCACCATGGCGAGCTAACGGTTGCGATAGTTTTTCTTTCACTGTACGTGCGATTTTTTGATCGTCGGTGTTCAATTCCAGTTTACTGTATAAACTCGATGAGTCCAGAAATGTTATGGTATCAAGATTAACCATTGCATAGTATTTACCGAGACTTTTCCCTGCAAAATAAACCTCGATATACTCCTGCTGTCCTTGAGCAATAATCTCGAAACCAGCGGGGATTTTTGTTAATGTTGCCTTTGCCGGGCTGATACTCGCCAGGATCAAAAGAGCCAGTAGTTTTTTATCCATGGCAGTCCTGTAATCCATAATAAATACTAAAATAGTTAAAAGAAGGGAGGAATTTCCTCCCTTTATTACATGTTAATTCTGTTATTAGGATTAGATATCCTGGGACAGATAAATGCTGACTACGCCACTGTAAATACCTGTTTCCAGAACACCTTTGGTGGCTTGAGCAAACATCAGTGGTTTAGCCAGCGAACCGTTAGTTAACGCATCGGAAGCAAAGATTTTTGTTGCAGTAAAAGTGGTTGCCGCATCAGCTTTAATCTCTTCACCGCCCCAGGTTACAGTCAGCGGAACAACTTTAGTAGCGTCCAGGCTTTGAACCAGTTGTGCAGGAGAAACTAACTGCATTTTCACGTCTTTGGTCGTGTCATTTGACCAGATTTTGGTCATTAACTGGTAAGATTGCAGGCCCTGCCCCGGCAGATATTGCATTTCAACTGCTTTCGGCAGTGCGCTGTTATCTGTCTGAGTCATATCCAGAGCAGCATCAACATTGGCAGTAACAGTGATATCTTTTTGTACTGCTAATGCAGAACCTGCAACGGAAAACATTGCCGCTACCAGAAGAGATTTTGCGAATACCTTTTTCATTACTATTCCTTTGTTTATTACAATGATAATTAATGAACCGCCAGTTCAAACTCGCCATTATCCTTGGTGATCCAGTTATTATATTTGACAACGATTTTATCGTAGCCAGATATGCCTTCTAAACTTCTTTCCTGACCAGGGAAAATGTTTTTATTGACGGTCTGTATCTTGCAATTATTTTTACTATTATTTTTACAATAAGCGATCGTTAAAATTTTCAAGCGCTGATTCCCTGCATTTAATAATTTTTGGGCAGGGCTTACTTCTAACTTAGCAATAGGTTGCTGAGGTGGAACACTAACAACAATCCCCCAAATTAAATTAACTGTTAACTGCATAGAGAGATCTTTTTTATCCGTGGCAACGTCATCAATACTGGGAACCGCTTCAAATTTAACGCGATAGTTTTTCTCTTTTTGCTCTGGTTCCATCGCGACAAAGCGCACGGTTTTGCTACTACCGGCTGGTAAGGCGAATTTGGGTGGCATCACAACCAGATGATTTGCATCACCGGATTTAATCTCAACTTCATTTTCCTGAGGCGTCGATGGATTATCGATACGGAATACTGTCGCCTTAATATACTGAACTTCATTACTTTTAGATATAACGCGAACGTTGCCTTCACCCAGGCTATTAATGGAAACAGCCATAGGATAAACAGTCATATTTGACTGTGCAAAAAAAGGAGCGAACACGAATAAAAGCGGCGTAAGCCGTGATAAGAAGTTAATTTTCGCCACCATATAAATTTGATCTTATAGTATTGTTTCCAAAAAGTTAGTGCATTAGAAATGTAGACCTATTGTAAGTCAATATAAAAAAGCATTTTTAGTGAAGATTAAATTTAAAAGTAAAGAATTAAGTTACTGAAACATAGTGATTTTCACAATGGCAACACTTAATTTTTAGGAATTTATAAATATTCACAATATTAATTTATTATATTAATTCAATCACCATAATTATATATGAACGATGGCATACCCTTGAATAAAGTGGTATGATAACTTTGTCCGCATTCCACTCCGGGAGACGCATATGGAAATCACTGAACCACGCCGTTTGTATCAACAACTTGCCGCTGATCTGAAAGAGCGCATCGAACAGGGCGTCTATCTGGTGGGTGATAAACTGCCTGCTGAGCGCTTTATTGCCGATGAAAAAAACGTCAGTCGCACCGTGGTTCGTGAAGCCATCATCATGCTTGAAGTTGAAGGCTATGTAGAGGTGCGTAAAGGCTCGGGTATTCATGTGGTTTCCAACCAGCCGCGCCATCAGCAGTCAGCTGACACTAATATGGAATTCGCCAATTACGGTCCGTTTGAGCTGCTTCAGGCACGTCAGCTCATCGAAAGTAATATTGCCGAGTTCGCAGCGACCCAGGTAACCAAACAGGACATCATGAAACTGATGGCCATCCAGGAGCAGGCGCGCGGCGAACAATGCTTCCGTGATTCCGAGTGGGATTTGCAGTTCCATATTCAGGTTGCCCTGGCGACGCAGAACTCCGCCCTGGCAGCCATCGTTGAAAAAATGTGGACCCAACGTAGCCATAACCCATACTGGAAAAAACTGCACGAGCATATTGATGCCCGTACTGTCGATAACTGGTGCGATGACCACGATCAGATCCTCAAAGCGTTAATTCGCAAAGATCCCCATGCCGCGAAGCTGGCAATGTGGCAGCATCTGGAAAACACCAAGATCATGTTATTTAACGAAACCAGCGACGATTTCGAGTTCAATGCCGACCGCTATCTGTTCGCCGAAAATCCCGTTGTGCATCTTGATACGGCCACCAGCGGCAGCAAATGAAATCCCCATTCGGCAGGCGCAACGACGCGCCTGTTTGCCTCGTCGGTAAGCGAAAAGTATAAAGTGTCAGCCTGTGTAAATCCTCTCGCCTCCCTCCCCTGCATTCAGCAAAATCAGACTCCACGGACATGTAATTTTGATAACGAACAACGTTGACCTTTGTTACAATTAGATTCAATTTGAATTTATGCTTTTGAATGCTTTCTTATCTCACGATTTAACAGGGAATAGTTCAGGCTGTGTTGATGTATCAAACCCGCAGAACATACCAAAACAGCAATAACATTGCGGTAGTGCATCTTTTAAAACCAGCGTGGCGTTAACCGATTCACCAGGAATAATGAATGGAACTTTTGACCCAATTGCTGCAAGCCCTGTGGGCGCAGGATTTTGAAACCCTGGCCAATCCGTCGATGATTGGCATGCTCTATTTTGTTTTATTTGTAATTTTGTTCCTTGAAAACGGCTTGCTTCCGGCGGCCTTTTTACCGGGCGACAGTTTACTGGTGTTGGTCGGCGTATTGATTGCGAAAGGCGCGATGGGCTATCCGCAAACGATTCTGCTACTGACCGTTGCCGCCAGCCTCGGCTGCTGGGTCAGCTATATTCAGGGGCGATGGCTGGGCAATACCCGCACCGTACAAAACTGGCTATCTCATTTACCCGCGCATTATCATCAACGCGCACACCATCTTTTTCATAAACACGGTTTATCGGCGCTGTTAATTGGTCGCTTTATTGCGTTTGTCAGAACACTGCTGCCGACGATTGCCGGGTTATCAGGGCTGAATAACGCGCGCTTTCAGTTCTTCAACTGGATGAGCGGTCTGCTGTGGGTATTAATCCTGACAACTCTGGGTTACATGCTCGGCAAAACGCCGGTATTTTTAAAGTACGAGGACCAGCTGATGTCATGCCTGATGCTGCTCCCGGTGGTGCTGCTGGTGTTTGGCCTGGCAGGTTCTCTGGTCGTGTTATGGAAAAAGAAATATGGAAATCGGGGGTAAGGGATGCAAATACCTCGCATGTCGCTTCGCCAGCTAACCTGGTCCGGCGCTGTTTTACTTCTGGTCGGCACGCTGTTGCTGGCCTGGTCCGCGGTTCGCCAGCAAGAGTCTACGCTGGCGATTCGTGCCGTTCATCAAGGCACAACGATGCCAGACGGTTTTTCAATCTGGCATCACCTTGACGCTCACGGCATTCCTTTCAAAAGCATCACCCCTAAAAACGACACTCTGTTAATTACGTTTGACTCCAGCGACCAGAGTGCCGCAGCAAAAGCGGTTCTCGACAGAACATTGCCCCATGGCTACATCATTGCGCAGCAGGACAATAATAGTCAGGCTATGCAGTGGCTAACCCGATTGCGGGATAACTCTCATCGCTTCGGATAACTTCCTGTTATCCGAAACAGATCACTCACTTTGGTGATTTCACCGTAACTGTCTATGATTAATGAGGCGGTGGTCAACACTACCGCTTCGTTGTCTGGACAATCGTTCCTTTGTAATAGGTCCGAATCACAATGGAAGGTTCAAGAATGAAATACCGCATCGCTTTAGCTGTTTCTCTTTTTGCTCTTAGTACCGGTAGTTATGCCACTACCCTGTGTCAGGAAAAGGAGCAAAATATCCTTAAGGAGATCAGCTATGCCGAAAAACACCAAAACCAGAATCGTATTGACGGTCTGAATAAAGCCCTGAGTGAAGTCCGGGCCAACTGTTCAGATAGCCAGCTGCGTGCCGATCATCAGAAGAAAATCGCAAAGCAGAAAGATGAGGTGGCGGAACGCCAGCAAGATTTAGCCGAGGCGAAGCAAAAAGGCGATGCCGATAAGATTGCCAAACGCGAACGGAAACTGGCAGAAGCGCAGGAAGAGCTGAAAAAGCTGGAAGCGCGCGACTACTAACTCACAATAGTCACTACTTACTCACCTGGAGAAAACTATGTCGAAAGAACACACTACGGAACATCTGCGTGCTGAGTTGAAATCCCTTTCCGATACGCTGGAAGAGGTGCTTAGCTCATCTGGCGAGAAGTCGAAAGAAGAGTTGAGTAAGATTCGTAGCAAAGCGGAGCAGGCACTGAAACAGAGCCGTTATCGCCTGGGTGAAACCGGTGATGCCATTGCCAAACAAACCCGTGTCGCGGCGGCGCGTGCCGATGAGTATGTGCGTGAAAATCCATGGACGGGCGTGGGCATTGGCGCTGCAATCGGTGTAGTGCTCGGCGTTCTGCTGTCGCGTCGTTAATTATGGCGGACACTCATCACGCGCAAGGGCCCGGTAAAAGCGTTCTGGGCATCGGGCAGCGAATTGTTTCCATCATGGTTGAAATGGTGGAGACACGTCTGCGGCTGGCGGTGGTGGAGCTGGAAGAGGAAAAAGCCAATCTCTTTCAGCTTTTACTGATGCTGGGCCTGACGATGCTTTTCGCTGCATTTGGTCTTATGAGCCTGATGGTGCTGATTATCTGGGCGGTTGATCCGCAATATCGCCTGAATGCGATGATTGCCACCACCGTGGTGTTGCTGCTACTGGCACTCATTGGCGGTATCTGGACGTTACGTAAATCGCGTAAATCCACCTTACTGCGCCATACGCGCCATGAGCTGGCAAACGATCGGCAACTGCTCGAGGAGGAGTCCCGTGAGCAGTAAAGTCGAACGTGAACGACGTAAGGCGCAACTGCTTAGCCAGATCCAGCAACAACGGCTGGATCTTTCCGCCAGTCGTCGTGAATGGCTGGAGGCGACAGGCGCTTATGATCGTCGCTGGAATATGCTGCTGAGTCTGCGCTCCTGGGCGCTGGTTGGCAGTAGTGTGATGGCTATCTGGACGATTCGTCATCCCAATATGCTGGTCCGCTGGGCCAGACGCGGTTTTGGTGTATGGAGCGCCTGGCGTCTGGTGAAAACAACCCTCAAGCAACAACAGCTTCGCGGTTAACTTCCTTTCTGGCCGGAGACATTCCGGCCTTATTCCTCAAATTTTTTGAAAATATTTGACAGTTTTCCTTGCTAACAATCACGCTTCGCCACGTTTATGATTCTCTCCATCGAAAGCAACGACGCTAATACCGCGCCCTTGCACAAAAAAACAATCAGCAGCCTGAGCGGCGCAGTGGAGAGTAAGATGAAAAAATTAGAAGATGTTGGGGTACTGGTCGCACGCATTTTAATGCCGATTCTGTTTATTACGGCAGGTTGGGGAAAAATTACTGGCTACGCGGGTACGCAACAATATATGGAAGCGATGGGTGTCCCTGGCTTTATGTTGCCACTGGTGATTCTGCTTGAGTTTGGTGGTGGTCTGGCAATCCTGTTCGGTTTCCTGACACGTACCACTGCCCTGTTTACTGCGGGCTTTACGCTGCTGACGGCATTTTTATTTCACAGCAATTTTGCAGAAGGCATGAACTCGCTGATGTTTATGAAAAACCTGACTATTTCTGGCGGATTCCTGCTGCTGGCGATTACCGGTCCGGGCGCGTATAGCATCGACCGTCTGTTGAATAAAAAGTGGTAAGTACGCGCTATACTTAACGATAAAAAACGAGGGGGAACACTCCTCGTTTCAGATTGTTGACAAAGTGCGCGTTGTTCATGCCGGATTCGGCGTGAACGCCTTACCCGGCCTACAAAAACATGCAAATTCAATACATTGCAGAAACCTCGTAGGCCTGATAAGCATAGCGCATCAGGCAGTTTTGCGTTTGCCATCAGTCTCAAACGAGGAGAAACGCTCCTCGTTTTTGCTATTGGAGGAGAGAAAAATGGGTCAACTGATTGACGGCGTCTGGCATGACACCTGGTACGACACCAAATCCACCGGCGGTAAATTTCAACGTTCAGCTTCCGCATTTCGTAACTGGCTCACTGCCGATGGCGCGCCAGGCCCCACTGGCAAAGGCGGTTTTGCCGCAGAGAAAGATCGTTATCATCTCTATGTTTCACTCGCCTGCCCGTGGGCGCACCGCACGCTGATCATGCGTAAACTCAAAGGACTGGAACCGTTTATTTCCGTTTCCGTAGTGAACCCGTTAATGCTGGAAAACGGCTGGACCTTTGATGACAGTTTTCCGGGAGCAACCGGCGATACACTCTATCAACATGAGTTTCTGTATCAGCTTTATCTCCACGCCGATCCACACTACAGCGGACGTGTCACTGTTCCCGTACTCTGGGACAAGAAGAACCACACCATTGTCAGCAACGAATCAGCGGAAATCATCCGCATGTTCAATACCGCGTTTGATGCGCTGGGTGCGAAAGCTGGAGATTACTACCCTTCAGCCCTGCAAACGAAAATTGACGAACTTAACGGCTGGATTTACGACACCGTTAACAATGGCGTGTATAAAGCCGGTTTTGCCACCAGCCAGGAAGCCTACGACGAGGCAGTGGTGAAAGTGTTTGAATCGCTGGCGCGGCTGGAACAGATTTTAGGTCAGCATCGTTACCTGACCGGCAACCAGCTAACCGAAGCCGATATTCGCCTGTGGACCACACTGGTCCGTTTTGATCCGGTGTATGTCACCCACTTCAAGTGTGATAAGCACCGCATCAGCGATTACCTGAATCTGTATGGCTTCCTGCGCGATATCTACCAGATGCCGGGAATTGCCGAAACAGTCAATTTCGATCACATCCGTAATCATTACTTCCGCAGCCATAAGACCATCAACCCTACGGGGATTATTTCAATTGGTCCGTGGCAGGATCTCGATGAACCGCACGGACGAGATGTTCGCTTCGGTTAAACCAGGGTACCCCACAAGGTGCCGCGGATACTTAGCTAAGTGTAATTTGTTCATATCGGATGCGGCGCGAACGCCTTTTCCAACCCACAAAACATCGTACATTCAATAGGTTGAAAATAGCGCATAGGCCAGGTCAGCGTAGCACATCTGGCAATTTTGCGCTTGTCATCAGTCTTAGCGCTCCTTCAGCGTACCTTATTAATTCATTAAACGAATATTTACTGCCATTTCATTCATGTCTATTCTTAAATTGCTGCTTTAAAAACAAGTGATTGAGCAAAATTGAGGCAAAAATGGACTGGTATCTGAAAGTACTAAAAAATTATGTCGGTTTCCGGGGCCGTGCGCGGCGCAAAGAGTACTGGATGTTTATTCTGGTCAACATCATCTTTACGTTCGTGCTGGGGCTGCTGGATAAAATGTTAGGCTGGCAACGCGCCGGTGGCGAAGGCATCCTGACGACAATCTACGGTATTCTGGTGTTTTTACCATGGTGGGCAGTTCAGTTCCGCCGCCTGCACGACACCGACCGCTCGGCGTGGTGGGCACTGCTGTTCTTAATTCCGTTTATCGGCTGGCTGATTATCATCGTCTTTAACTGCCAGGCAGGTACGCCAGGCGAAAACCGCTTTGGACCAGATCCAAAACTGGAACAGTAATAATAATTAAGCACCTTGTAAAAGGTGCTTAATTGATTATTTTCCGCTAAAAAGTTTGGGTATTTCCCGCAGACACCAGGATTTCGCTTCCCCCATACTGTCACGACGCCAGGCCATAATAATATCGATCTCGCTGGTCGATTCCGGGCTGACGACACGCAACCGCCCTTCCGCAATATCTTTTTCGACCATCGGATACGGCATCGTCGCCACGCCAAGCCCCGCCAGTAGTGCCTGACGTTTATCTTCAATCGTGCTCACCGTTAAGCGCGGCTGTTTGTCCAGCAGCTGTACGGTCAACACTGGGCGCTCACGAGCGGTATCCGCCACCGCAATTCCACGATATTTCACGCGCGTCACTTCAGATAACGGTTCTGGCTCTTGATGAATCGGGTGATCTGGCGCGGCAACATAGACGTTCATTAAGGTATAGAGCTTGCGCGAGTTGATCTCCGACGAGGAACGAAAATGCATATCCGGCGCGATAACAATATCCGCGCGCCCCTGCTCCAGCCGTTCCCACGCCCCTGCCAGCACTTCAGTGATGATTGCCAGTTGGGTATTGGCTTTTACCGCCAGTTTGTCAATTAACGGGAAAAAGGCAGGTGTCGGTACCAGCGCTTCGGTCACAATGGTGAGATGCGTTTCCCAACCGCGCGCGAGAGCTTCCGCATCGGTAGTCAGTTTATCTGCGGCTTCCAGCAAAACGCGCCCTCGCTCCAGCAACATCCTCCCGACATTGGTGAATTTGGTGCGATGGCCCGAGCGGTCAAACAGCACCACATCCAGCTCTTCTTCCAGTTTTTGCATGGTGTAGCTAAGTGCGGAAGGCACGCGTCCCAGCTCATCCGCCGCCGCCGCAAAACTGCCCCGGCGATCGATCGCATCCATAACCCGTAGTGCTTCCAGCGTTAATGCCCTTTCTTTGGCCATTTCGTTCTCATTCAGGAAATTTGAACATACCGGGCAGAATATCTGGCTAACAATGTAGCGTCCAGCCCCTTACCATAAAAGGAAGTAAAGAGAGGTCAAGAATTATGATTACTACCCGAACTGCCAGGCAGTGTGGACAAGCAGACTACGGATGGTTGCAGGCCCGGTATACTTTTTCCTTTGGACACTACTTCGACCCGAAATTGTTAGGCTATGCCTCCCTGCGCGTGCTTAACCAGGAAGTTCTGGCCCCAGGTGCCGCCTTCCAGCCGCGTACCTATCCTAAAGTCGATATTTTAAATGTGATTCTGGATGGAGAAGCTGAGTATCGTGACAGCGAAGGCAATCATATTCAGGCCTACGCAGGTGAAGCGTTGCTGCTCTCTACCCAGCCGGGTATCAGCTATAGCGAACACAATCTCAGCAAAGACAAACCGTTAACACGGATGCAGCTTTGGCTGGATGCCTGCCCGCAGCGAGAGAATCCGCTGATTCAAAAACTGGCGCTTGATATGGGCAAGCAGCAATTAATCGCCTCGCCAGAGGGGGCGATGGGAAGCCTGCAGTTGCGCCAGCAAGTGTGGCTGCATCATATCGTGCTAGACAAAGGCGAAAGTGCGAATTTCCAGTTGCATGGGCCACGCGCGTATTTGCAATCGATTCACGGGCAATTTCATGCGCTTACGCATCATGAAGAGAAAGCGGTGCTGACCTGCGGTGATGGGGCGTTTATTCGTGACGAGGCTAACATTACGCTGGTTGCCGATTCCCCACTGCGCGCTTTGCTGATAGATTTGCCTGTCTAGTTGTTTTTACAGGGAGATGAAGATGAGTAAAAAATCGGCCAAAAAGCGTCAGCCGGTGAAGCCCGTGGTGGCGAAGGAACCGGCTCGCACCGCCAATAATTTTGGCTATGAAGAGATGTTGAGCGAACTGGAAGCCATTGTCGCGGATGCTGAAACGCGTTTAGCCGAGGATGAAGCTACCGCGTAAAGACAGGTTGCCGGATGCGGCGTAAACGCCTTATCCGGCCTACAAAACCAGCAACATCAACAAATTGCACAACTCGTAGGCCAAATAAGATGCACCAGCATCGCATCCGACACGATACCCATAACCAGGCGTTTATCTGGCCTTGCTCGCCATAATCTCGATAATCTGCCGATCCGTTTGCTGCATCGAATGGCTTGCCAGCGCACACAGGTTGGCAATCGACTGCTCAACATCATGCGCCACAATACCTTCATTACCGGTCACAGCGGTATCATCCAGCGCCATTAACACTGCTTTCCACGCAGCCGAAGCACTGGTCGAAACCTTCATCGCGCAGCTGTTGGACGCACCATCGCAAATCATGCCGCTGACATCGCCGATCATACTGCTGATCGCCATCGAGATGGTTTCATAACGCCCATCCACCAGCCATGCCATCCCAGCAGCAGCCCCCATTGCTGCTGTCGTTGCGGCACACAACGCAGACAAACGCGGTAACTGGTTATGGATGTAAATCGCGCTCAAATGCGAAAGCATCAGCGCACGCGCCAGCCGTTCATCATCGGCCCCGAAGTGTTCTGCGACCACCACCACAGGCATTGTTGCAGTGATCCCCTGGTTACCCGAGCCGGAGTTACTCATTGCCGGAAGCGTAGCGCCGCCCATACGCGCATCGGATGCCGCGCTGGTACGAATCACAATGGATGAAGAGAGATCTTTCGCCAGCAAACCGCGTGCACACTGTTTCTCCAGCGTCGCGCCAATATGCAGCCCCCAGTTACCGCTCAAGCCTTCCTGCGATAACGCACAATTTAACTTCGCAGAATCGAGAATAAAGCGGATCGCCGCAAACGGCACTTCATTGACGAACTTCAGGATCTCAGCCAGCGTCGTTCTGGAGAGCACCGTCAGTGGCGACTCTTGCTCGCCCTCTGCCACACTGGCCTGCTGGGTAAACACCACGCCATTGTGCGTCTCAATATGCACAATGTTGGTATGCCCGCCAACGATGGTGACACACGCCCACTTCTCACCGCTCCAGACTTTGGCGCGTGAGAAGAGGATTTCATCGCAAGGTTCCTGGATCTTAACTGAGACTTTCCCCGCCGCCAGCAGTGCTTTGGCATCAGCAATTGCCTGCGCAGTTGCGTCTTTCAGCACTTCCAGCCCGGCGTTGGCATTTCCACCTAACGCTCCCAGCGCCGCCGCAATCGGCAGCCCCACCATTCCCGTGCCAGGAACGGTGACGCCCAGACCGTTCTTCATCAGATTTGGCGAAACCCAGGCTTCTACACGTTCAACCGGACCTTCCAGTTCTGCCGCAGCTACCGCCGCCGCCAGCGCCAGTGAAATTGGTTCAGTACATCCCAGCGCCGGTTTTACTTCCTCCTGAACGGCGAGGATGTAACGCTGCCATAACGGATTTAAAGTCGAATCAAACATAATAAAAACCTTAAAATTTCAGGTAAATCAAGAAAATGCCAGGAACGGAGATACACAAAGCAACAAACCAGTGACGATAATCAGGTACAGAGACATCCCTTTGTATTTGTGCAATGCCGGTACTTTGTAAACCAGCCACGCCGGGATCAAGCACCCTACCATGCCGAAAATCGGGCTACAGATAGAGGTAAAGCTCAACACCGGTGCGTTCAGTACGATGGCGCTCCAGGCCAGTAAAATGGCGAAAATCATGATGCCGCGCTGAACGAGATTTTCGTTAATCTTCTCGGCGGGCATCTTACGACGCAGGATGTTCATTACGATCCCTTGCGTTGCTTCGCGAAAACCTAAATAGACACCAAAGAATGCAGTCATTACGGCAAAAATATTAAGAATGACGCTGACCACTTTCACCCACGCTGCGCCGTCACCGCTAATAAACTGCGCCGCAATTGCCAGCGCGGAAATATTCTGCTCGTAGGCTTTTACCGCTTCGTCATGTCCCATCGCCAGCGTGAACGACACGGCGTAGAAAAAGACGGTGACAAACAAAATGCCAAACGCGATATTCATTGCCCGCAATGCTTTATGCCGCGCCACTTCAATTGATTTTTCCCGCGAGCGATAAGAGATCACCATCGGGCTTAACGTCTGGATAAACAGAATCGACGTCAGGGTAAACGGCAGCGTAATAATGGCGTTTTTCACCAGCAGCCCCAGCGGCGGCAGCGAACCGACGTTGTACAGATGCCACATTCCCACCATCGACACGCCCAGCGCCGCGACCACCAGCAGCTTGGTCAGCACCATCCCCGTCGAAATTTTGAATAACAATTTCTCGCCGCGTGAGGAGATCGCCACCAGAATGCAAATCAGTACCAGACCATAAAAGGGACTGTCTGACAGCAACCCTTCCGTCACGCCGAAGGTATGCAGGTAGGAAGCACTATCGTTGGTGATGGCGGTGGAATAGACGAACATCCAGATCACCAGCATCACGAAATAGAGCGCACCTAACAGGATGCCCCAGTTTTTACCTAAATAACCGCTGATGACGCTGGGGTAATCTTTACACTCTGGTGATTCTGCCAGCGTATTAATAAACAACCGCTGAAACAGATACATTGCCGGGTAACCAATCACCGATGAGAGCAAAAATACCCACAATCCCATCAAACCGACCTGCACCGGGAGAAAAACAATCCCCGCGCCAATCGCCATCCCGATACTCATAATCACCCAGCCGGTGTCAGTACTGTCGAATTTGATCGCTTCTCACCACTCGCTCTCACTCATTCCAGCACGACCTGCCGGGGTCGAAGCGTCTGCAATGACGCCTTTATTCGATGCAATTTCCATAATTTCTCGCTCAATATTTTGTAGGGCTTATTATTTTTTTCCGAGCCGCATCAAGGCGATATGCGGTCTACATTTTTGCAGGCGAGTTATTAGAATAAGGAAATGATACGCGCGAGGTCAGAGAAAATCTTCACAATCAAGACATTGAAATAACGGAGATGGATAAGAATTTTCTACTAAATTAACCGCAAGAGAATATTCATTCTCTATTTGCGGCAGATCACAAAAAAAAGGTGCACATTTGTGCACCCAAGGATGAAAGCTGACAGCAATGTCAGCCGCAGACCACTTTAATGGCCAGTCCTCCGCGTGATGTTTCGCGGTATTTATCGTTCATATCTTTGCCGGTTTCATACATCGTCTCGATAACTTTATCGAGTGAAACACGCGGTGCCGAGGTGCGGCGCATCGCCATCCGCGCAGCGTTTACTGCTTTCACGGCATTAATGGCATTACGTTCAATACATGGGATTTGCACCTGTCCGGCAACCGGATCGCAGGTCAGACCAAGGTTATGCTCCATCGCAATTTCCGCCGCATTGCATACCTGCGCCGGACTGCCGCCCAGTAGTTCAGTTAACCCTGCCGCCGCCATTGAACAGGCCACGCCAATTTCCCCCTGACAGCCGACTTCCGCGCCAGAAATGGAAGCGTTCATTTTATACAGCGCGCCAATAGCCCCCGCTGCCAGTAGATAGCGGGCAATTGACCGCTCATTTACTGGGCGACGGAACTTATCATAATAAGCCAGCACAGCCGGAATAATGCCGCACGCCCCATTGGTCGGCGCTGTTACTACGCGCCCACCGGCTGCGTTTTCTTCACTCACTGCCAGCGCGTACATGTTGATCCAGTCGATGACGTTCATCGGATCGTTAGAGATGTTATCGCTGGAAACCAGCTGGCGACGCAACGCAACGGCACGACGAGGCACATTAAGCGGTCCTGGCAGCACGCCTTCGGTATTCATCCCGCGTTCAATGCCGTCGTGCATCACTTGCCAGATACGGGCAAACCCGGCATCAATTTCCGCTTTGCTGCGCAGCGCCAGCTCGTTGTGCATCATTAGGCCAGAAATAGACAGGCCGTTGTAATCACACATTTTCAGCAGTTCACCTGCTGAGTGAAAATCGTAAGGTACGAGGGTTTCGACAGCGTGCGACAGACCGAAGTGTTCTTCTTCAACGATAAATCCGCCACCGACTGAGTAGTAAGTTTTGCTTAATAGCTCTTTCTGCCCATTCCAGGCAGTAATCCGCATCCCGTTCTCATGACGAGGCAACATTTCAGGATGGAAAACAATGTTCTTTGCTACAGGAAAATCAACAACATGCGCCCCAGAAGCCACCGGCAACCGCCCGCTGCGCGTCACTAACTCAATAAATGCAGGGATCTCATCAATAACAACATCCTGCGGACTGTTTCCTGCTAGTCCCATGATGATGGCGACATCCGTGGCATGGCCTTTGCCCGTCAGTGACAACGACCCGTACAGATCGACCATAATATGGCTCGTCGCGGTTAATAAGCCGCTATTTTCCAGCCGATCAATAAAACTTTTTCCGGCATTCATCGGCCCCACGGTATGCGAACTGGAGGGTCCAATCCCAATTTTGAAAATATCGAATGCACTAATCATATCCACACCCTCGGATTGCCGTTCAGTGAAGTGGAGCGGAACGACCTTGCGACCGTCCCGCTCACGAGGCTTTACGCACTACGTACTGCGATGGCTTCAATTTCCAGCTTCACATCTTTCGGCAAACGCGCGACCTGCACACAGCTCCGGGTCGGGTAGGTCGCCTGATGCTCATCGAAGAACTGCTTATAGACTTCATTGATGGTGGCAAAATCATTCAGATCGGTGATGAACACGGTCATCTTGATGATATCACCCACGCTCAGCCCGGCAGCAACCACGATCGCTTTGACGTTTTCGAGGCTTAAACGCGCCTGATCTTGCACATCAGCCGGGATCTCACCTGTCTGCGGGCAAACCGGAATTTGCCCGGAGGTGAAGACCATGCTGCCTAAATCAACACCCTGAACATAAGGGCCGATTGCGCCTGGGGCACGTTGCGTTTCGATAATCTTTTTCATACATCCTCCGGCGTCAGAGCACCTGGGTAAAAGTACGTGAAATAACATCCTGTTGCTGTTCACGGGTCAGTGCGTTGAAGCGCACGGCGTAGCCAGAGACACGGATTGTCAGGTTAGGATATTTTTCCGGGTGCTCGATGGCATCCAGCAGCATTTCCCGATTCATTACGTTGACGTTGAGGTGTTGACCGCCTTCGACATCCGCTTCGTGGTGGAAATACCCATCCAGCAGGCCGACAAGGTTGGTTTTACGTACTGGATCTTCTTTGCCCAACGCCGCCGGGACAATTGAGAAGGTGTACGAGATACCGTCTTTGGCGTAAGTGAACGGCAGTTTCGCCACCGACGTCAGCGAGGCCACGGCACCTTTACGGTCACGACCGTGCATCGGGTTAGCGCCCGGTGCGAACGGTGTTCCGGCGCGACGACCGTCCGGCGTGTTACCAGTTTTCTGGCCGTACACCACGTTAGAAGTGATAGTCAGAATCGACTGGGTAGGGACGGCGTTGCGATAGGTTGGCAGCGCTTTAATTTTCTTCATAAAGCGTTCAACCAGGTCGCAGGCAATACTGTCTACGCGCTCGTCGTTGTTGCCGTACTGCGGATATTCACCGTCGATTTCAAAGTCCACCGCCAGGCCGTTTTCGTCACGGATTGGTTTCACGCGGGCATATTTGATGGCAGACAGGGAGTCCGTCGCCACTGAAAGGCCCGCGATGCCACACGCCATAGTGCGATAGACATCACGATCGTGCAGCGCCATCAGCGAGGCTTCGTAGCTGTACTTGTCGTGCATGTAGTGGATGATGTTCAGCGCGCTGATGTACTGCACCGCCAGCCAGTCCATAAAGTGGTCAAGGCTGTCCATCACTTTGTCGTAGTCCAAGACGTCGTCCATCAGCGGTGCTGTTTTTGGGCCGACCTGAATCTTCAGCTTCTCGTCCACCCCGCCGTTAATTGCGTAGAGCAGCGTTTTCGCCAGGTTAGCGCGTGCACCAAAGAACTGCATTTGCTTACCAATCACCATCGGGCTAACGCAGCAGGCAATCGCGTAATCGTCGCTGTTGAAGTCAGTACGCATCAGATCGTCGTTTTCATACTGCAAGGAAGAGGTGACGATAGACACCTGCGCGGCATATTTTTTGAAGGCGATCGGTAATTCTTCCGACCACAGAATGGTCAGGTTTGGTTCCGGTGCTGGCCCCATAGTGTGCAGGGTGTGCAGATAACGGAAAGAGTTTTTGGTCACCAGCGTACGACCGTCCAGCCCCATCCCACCGATCACTTCCGTCGCCCAGATCGGGTCGCCAGAGAACAGCGAATCAAATTCCGGCGTACGCAGGAAGCGCACCATACGGATCTTCATAATGAAATGGTCGATCAGTTCTTGTGCCTGCTGCTCATTGAGCACGCCAGCTTTAAAGTCGCGCTCAATGTAAATATCGAGGAACGATGCCGTACGGCCAAGAGACATTGCGCCGCCGTTCTGTGATTTCACTGCCGCCAGGTAAGCGAAGTAAAGCCACTGCACCGCTTCCTGCGCATTCTGCGCCGGACGGGAGATATCAAAACCGTATTTCGCCGCCATTTCCTGAATCTGCAACAGCGCACGACGATGTTCCGCCAGCTCCTCACGCAGACGGATAGTGGCTTCGAGATCTTCGCCTTTTTCCAGACGAGACTGGAGATCGGCAAATTGCAGTTCGCGTTCACGTACCAGATAACTGATGCCGTAAAGCGCCACGCGGCGGTAGTCACCGATAATACGCCCACGACCATAACCGTCTGGCAAACCAGTCAGTACACCCGATTTACGGCAGCGCAGCATATCCGGTGAGTACGCATCAAATACGCCCTGATTATGGGTTTTACGCAGATCGGTAAAGATGTACTCAAATTCGCTGTCCATTTCACGGCCATATGCGTGGAATGAACTTTTAATCATATTAATACCGCCGAACGGATGCAGCGCGCGCTTTAATGGTGCATCTGTTTGCAGGCCAACAATTTTTTCCAGCGGCTGGTCAATATATCCCGCATCATGAGCGGTAATGGTGGTGGCAATATTAGTATCGAAATCCAATGGCGCGTGAGTCGCGTTTTCGATACGGATGCCTTCCATTACTTTTTCCCACAATTCCGTGGTGGCTGGCGTCGCTTCGGCGAGAAAAGATTCATCGCCTTCATACGGTGTATAGTTATGTTGAATAAAATCGCGGACATTAATTTCGTTTTTCCAGTCCGTACCTTTAAAGCCAAGCCATGCGTCGGCGTACAGCTTATCGCTGGTATCAATATCTACCTTCATGAAAAATAATCTCTCTACAATACTTCAACTAAATTATGCAAATTCTGCGGGCGCGTTAACTTTGCCTAAATGAATGGCATCCAAAGCAATCATTTTTTCTTCGTTAGTCGGAATAACGGCGCAAATGACACGCGCATTTTCACTAGAAACAATTCGCTCTCCAAAGGAGTTAGAGCGATTATTCATTTCTGTATCAATCTCTACGCCTAATACAGCCAAATGCTCCATGACCAAACGACGAATTAAACTTGAGTTCTCTCCTATTCCGCCGGTGAATATAATTCCATCCAGGCGACGTAATGAGGCTGCGTGTCCGGCAATATGACGGGCAATTCGGTGAACAAAGGTTTTAATTGCCAGTTGCGCGCGTTCGTGACCTTCATGCCAGGCTTTTTCCAGAACACGTAAATCCGAAGAAAGACCGGAAATACCTAATAATCCCGACTCTTTATTCACTACGCGTTCCAGGTCACCCAGGCTCTGGTTGGTTTGGCTGGCGACCCAGGACATCGCCCCGAAGTCGACATCGCCACTGCGGGTACCCATCATCAAACCTTCCAGCGGCGTCATTCCCATTGAGGTGTCAACACTCTGA
The DNA here is from genome assembly GCF_013369155.2 of Escherichia sp. 94.0001. Lineage (NCBI taxonomy): Bacteria > Pseudomonadati > Pseudomonadota > Gammaproteobacteria > Enterobacterales > Enterobacteriaceae > Escherichia > Escherichia sp. 94.0001. Next base: position 82,057 of record NZ_JABWMS020000016.1, read on the forward strand.
CCGTTGCGAACTGCGCAGGTTGACGCGCCATTGCCAAGATGCGCCACGACCAGGCCGGAGTCATCCTCTGCCAGATTCAGCAAAGAATGCGCGCGCTGGGAAACGTAGCGGTGCGACGTGCCGTGGAAACCATAACGGCGTACACCTAACTCTTCATAATATTTCCACGGCAGGCCGTATAAATAAGCTTCCGGAGCCATCGTCTGGTGGAAACTGGTATCAAATACCGCCACCTGAGTTACGCCCGGGAATAATTGCTGCGCCGATTCAATACCACTTAAATTGGCGTAATTATGCAGGGGTGCCAGTGGAGAAACGCGACGGATATTATCAATGACTTCATCGGTAATAATGGCGGACTCGGTAAAAATACTGCCGCCGTGAGCAATGCGGTGGCCAATTAAGGCCACACTGTCATTTAAATTCCGTTTTTCCAGTTCAAATGCAATTGCCTTCAATGCACCTTCGTAGCTGTGGTGAGCCAGCGGTGCTGGCTCTCCCCCATTTACGGATAAGAATGCATTTTCCGAGTTAATACCGTCGGCAATACCTGACATTAATACTTCACAGTCGCTGGCATCGAGCACGGAAAACTTAATCGAAGACGAACCACAGTTAATAACCAAAACAACCGGAAATTCATTCATCTCTTTTCTCATCCTGAGTTACGGATTAAAACAGTTTGTATACGATGTTCAGGATGGTCAGCAGACCAATCACGGTAACAAACACGTTATCCAGACGACCACGGTATTTCGCCAGAGACGGCGCTTTACGGATGGCATACATCGGCAACAGGCACAGCAGTGATGCGATAATCGGTGCGCCCATGGCTTCAATCAGGTCGAGGATGTTCGGGTTGGCGTAGGCAACAACCCAGGTGGAGCCCATGATGAAGATCATGCTGAGAGTATTCAGTTTACCCAGCGACACTTTGGTTTTGTCACCTTTATAACCGAACTTCAGAATCAAACCATTCAGACCTTCCAGCGTCCCCAGATAGTGACCGAAGAAAGATTTGAAAATAGCCACGAGTGCGATGATGGAAGCTGCATATTCCAGTGTAATTGCAAACGTTGTTTTGGTACCGGTCATGGACGCAAAGTGGTTAGCCAGATAAGAAAGCACTGGAATATTCTGCGCTTTCGCTTCAGCCATATTCGCCGGAGACAGCGTAAACAGGCAGCTAAAGGCAAAGAACATCACCACTGCAACCATCAGCATACTGGCGCGAGAGATGATTTGTGAACATTTACGCTCGGTGAAATCGCGACCAAAATCTTTCTCATACTCTTCACGTTTAGAAACCACGAAGGAAGAGACGATTGGCGAGAAGTTAAAGGAGAAAACCATGATGGAAATCCCCAGCCAGACAGTGATCAGGATACCGTCATGGCCGGTTAACGACAGCGAACCGAGGTCAACCTGGTCGATAACTGCAGAGTTCCAGTAAGGGATCAGCGATAGAGAAATCAGCACCAGGCTGGCGATAAACGGCCATACCAGGTAGCTCATCACTTTAACCATCAGATCCTTACCAAACCAGATGACGAAAGCCATCAGCAGCAACAGGAACAGCGCCACAAAGCCGCGATTCAGCGGTGCAAAGCCGAGCTGGTTTTCCCAGAACGTCATAAAGGTATTGGTAATAGTAACGCCATAAATCCACAGCAGTGGGCAAATCGCGAAGAAGTACAGGAACGTGATAACCACGCCGCCAGTTTTACCAAAATGCTCTTCCACCGTTTCCGTAATGTTGCCGGAAGGGTTAGAGCCAGAAAGACACAGACGCGCCAGTGCCCGGTGGCAATAAAACGCGATGGGGTATGCTAATACCAACATCAGAAGAATCGGGATCAGTCCGCCAAAACCTGCGCGGATAGGGAAGAACAGCACCCCGGCGCCGATTGCCGTACCAAACAAGCCTAACGTCCATGTGGTATCTGATTTACGCCAGGACGATTGTTTTGTCTGGCTGGATACAATGCTATCTGAAGTACTCATATCCTATCCTCAACGAATTAATTAAGCGTCAACGAAACCGGTGATTTGAGAGACGCGAGAAAGATCGATATTGCCGCCGGAAATAATACTGACGGTTTTTCTGTTTTGAATATATTGGTCTAATTTACCGCTTAATAATGCAGCACATGCCAGAGCGCCTGCGCCTTCGGTGACGACTTTATTGCGCTGAATTAAGGCAATCATACTGTTTCTGATTTCGTCTTCGCTGACCAGCACGATGTCATCGACTAATTCACGAACGATTTCGTAAGTTAAATTACCCGGGCGGGCGACATCACAACCATCCGCCAGGGTGCCGGTAGTTCGGTGCGTGGTTATTTCTCCGGAGTGGAAAGAAGCCGCCATGCCGTGAACGTTTTCTGACTGCACGCCAATAACACGAATAGTCGGGTTAATTGATTTAATCGCTACCGCAATACCAGCAATTAAACCGCCACCGCCAATTGGCACAATCACATTATCGACATCATAGAGATCTTCCATAATTTCCAGGCCAATCGTTCCCTGACCGGCAATCACTTTCGGATCATCATAAGGTGGGATAAAAATACGGCCTTCCGTTTCGACAATTTCGCTCACTTTAGCGATAGTGTCGTTGAAGTTATCCCCATGCAGAACGACTTCTGCGGAGTAGTCGCACGTTGCCGCTACTTTGGATTTCGGCGCGCCTTTTGGCATCACCACTTTACCATCGATACCCAGCATCGCGCAGGAGAGCGAAACCCCTTGCGCATGGTTGCCCGCAGAGCAGGCCACTACACCTTTACGTTTTTCCGCATCGGTCAGTGAACTTAATTTATTAAATGCACCACGAATTTTAAATGACCCGGTACGCTGCATGTTTTCGAATTTGAGGAATATTTCACCTTTGCAACGTTCACTAAAATAGTTGGAGCGAGGCATGCCTGTTTTATAAATTCGCCCAGCCAGTCGTTGTTTTGCTTCAATGATGTCATCAATAGCAACCGGGAGATCGTATGTAATATGCATTATAAAACCTCTTAGCCTGAATTAAATATGTAGGTAACCGTAACCGACACCTGCAAAACAGACAGGTGGATTATTTATGTTTAAATAAAAACAAATAACTAACCAACTTCAATTAATTGCCTTCGTCTACACCCATTATAAGATGAATACTCTTTGGCTAATTCCACCAAAACCGATGCTGCTTTTTTAATACGATAATTTTTCGACCATACCGCGGCATATTGTGCCACAGGTAATGTTTCTTCAACCGGAATAGTAATAAATTGATTAGAACCAAAAGGTGACGTCATATCACAAGGAATTACAGTTAAGAAATCAGCATTGAGAACAAGATTATAAATTGTCACGACTGAGTCGGTTTTAACGATGTTTTCAATACTGATGCCATTTCTTTGTAACGTGGTGAGCAGCTCGCTGTAGTACCCCATATTGGTTTGTGGCAACACCCACTGTTCGTTCTTCAACGACTCCAGCGTGATGGTGCCGGTGCATGTTCGGGACTTACTGGCTACCAACACAAACTCGGACTCGAACAGCGGCTCAACATGTAAATCCTGAAGCTTCATTTCTACGCTTAACGTACCAATCGCAAAATCCAGTCGACCGTCGCGGATTGCCGGTAAGAACGAAGACAGTTGCGCTTCATACATAGAAACCTGCGCTTTCGGAAACACCTCTTTGAACTTGTTGATCATCCCGGACATAAAAGTAAAACCAATCAATGAAGGAAAACCGAATGAGACTTCCACCACCGCCTCAGAAGACATACCGCTTATCTCATTAACCATATTTTTCATTTCACGGGTAATGGATTCGGAACGGGAAAGTAACAATTGACCGGCAGGTGTTAATGTTACACCGGTATTTTTCCGCACCACTAATTCCACACCAAAATAGTCTTCAATATCGTTAATGATTTTACTGACGGCGGGTTGAGTTAACCCTAATTCTTTTGCAGCCGAGCCGATAGAGCCACTTCTAATGACTTCCTGAAAGACTACCAGATGCTGCGTTTTCGGAAGAAGAATAGTGCTCATAACTACCTACGTTAATAACCTCATTGACGGCATGAAGTGTATCAAAATGAAATGAACAGGATATGTGCGACCACTCACAAATTAACTTTCAATACTTTTTTGGACATCACTGTATCAATTAAATATTCTTATATATCAATAAGTTAAAGTATATAAATCAGCATAAACCCTGATTTTTGTCAAAAAAAATGACAGGGATAACCATATTTTATGGCGATAACATCATTCGTTATGTGGTTAATAAAAAAAAGCAGCTGCGAGCATATTTCAAGCAATTAGCGGATAATTACCAGGCAAATTTTGAGTTAAATTTTATGAGCAAGTTATCAAATTTTATTATAAATAAATCATTTTCAGCGATAAATAATGCGGCACGTCACATTTTTTCTCGCTATTTGTTGGAGGGCAAACATTTATTTTATCAATGTTTTAAAATTTCGAATACAGATATTGATCATCTCGAACAATTGATTAACATCAACTTTCACCCTTCTTACAGGACGTCATTTTGTGAATGCAATCGTTTCCCCTCGTTTCTACTGTCACCATAGTTACTAAATAGCATTTTGTGTTGATGATCACAAAACGAATAATTGATGTTCATCGCTATACGATCAGAATAAGAGAACAAGGAGGATTTTCGTTGTGCTTTACATCGTTGTAGACCACAGAATTTTGCTTCGTTGACTGTAATGCCGGGTAATTGAGCGTTTTTTGATAGTTGTGAGCGAACCGTGCAAGGAAAATAAGCATTGATTATTGTTTGTCATGATGACAAGGCAGGCATCAATGAAAGGTTATTCGGTTTCACATTTTTTACCCCCTTCGATACCACCAATGTACGAAACTGTTAACACTTATAATAGAAACATTGATTATTGGAAGGTAAAAATAAAATTTGCCGAGATTATATCGACAAATGACGTTAATGAAATTTACAGCATAAGCAATGAATTGCGGAGAATATTATCTGCGATTACTGCATTGAATGTCTATAAAGGTGATGTTTCTTCTGTAATGATCCGAATCCAACCGGAAAATAGAAGTCCATTCATCATAGATATTTCTACAGGAGTAAATGATGATTATAT